>NZ_VSWH01000001.1:3955000-4255000 GCF_009602705.1 Chryseobacterium vaccae
AATTTATTCAATTCAAATACTGTATTTATGATGTTAAAGAAGGAAAAGTAATTGATGTAGAAACAGGAGAAAACAGGTTTACGCTGGCTAATCCTTTGGAAGATGTTCTTCAGATAGTTTCCAATCATTATTTCAGATTTAAAGGATATCAGATGTATCATGATGCGGGAGTAGCCGTTCCTGTGTTTTCTCTGAGAAGCGAAAATGGTTTTGGAGTAGGGGAATTTTCTGATATTAAAGAGCTGGCAGACTGGACAAAGGAAACCAATCTGGGAATTATCCAGATTCTGCCAATCAATGATACTACAGCTAATTATTCCTGGACGGATTCTTATCCTTATGCAGCTGTTTCTGTGTATGCACTTCATCCGCAGTATATTTCATTGGAAAGCCTTGATTTCCCTTTACCGGAATCTTTAGTTTTAGAGTATCAGTCTGAAAAAGAAGCTTTAAATGCCCTTGATCTGATTGATTATGAGAAAATGATTGAAGGCAAATGGAAATATCTAAAAGCGGTTTTTAACGCAGAAAAAGATAAGATTTATAAAGACCGGAATTTTAAGAAGTTTATAAAAGATAATGATCATTGGCTTCTTCCTTACGCCGCTTTCTGTGTGCTTCGGGATAAATATAAAACTCCGAATTTCAACGAATGGAAAACCCATAAAAAATATATTGCAGGGAAAATAGCTCCGTTTTTCACCAGCAAGAGCAAAGATTATGATGCTTCAATGCTTCATGCATGGGTACAGTATCAGCTTCATTTGCAGTTGAAAGATGCTGTGGATTATACCCATAAATTGGGGATTTCGTTAAAAGGCGATCTTCCAATCGGTATTTACAGGTATTCTGTAGAAGCATGGACAGAACCGGAATTGTTTGGAATGGATTTCCAGGCAGGAGCACCACCAGATCAATTTACAGAATTAGGACAGAACTGGGAATTCCCAACGTATAACTGGGAAGCTATGAAGGCCGATGATTACAGATGGTGGAAAAATCGTTTCAAAGCATTGGAACAATATTTTGATGCGATGAGAATTGATCATATCTTGGGCTTTTTCAGAATATGGAGAATGCCGATCTCCGCTGTGCAAGGAATTTTGGGATATTTTTATCCGGCAGTTCCTATCGTTACAGAAGAATTTAAGGCATGGAATATCTCATTTGATTTTAACCGATACTGTAAACCATTTATCAATGACAAGATCCTGTGGGATTACTTTGGTGAAAATACCACTGAAGCATTAAAATATATTAACCATAATAGTGACGGAACCTATTCATTTAAAGAAGAATTTGATACTCAAAGAAAAATATCCGATTTTTTTAAAAAGAATCCTGGAAGCTCAATAGAAGATAAGCTTATTTCACTATGTGCGAATGTATTGTTTCTTACTGAAGAGAGAAACGGAGAAACGGTTTATCACCCGAGATTTAATGTTTATAACACAGAGTCTTACCAATACCTGCCTGAATGGGATCAGAAAGCAATTTATGACTTGTATCACGACTATTTCTTCAGAAGACAGGACCATCTTTGGTATGAGAAAGCCATGGAAAAACTTCCGGTTATCCTGAATGCAACCAAGATGCTGATCTGTGGAGAAGACCTTGGAATGGTACCTTCCTGTGTACCTGTTGTCATGGATGAACTGGCTATTATCGCCCTGAAAGTGCAACGCATGCCTTCTGAAAATATTCCGTTTTATAATCCTAAAAATGCAGATTATATGAACGTGGTAACTGCTTCTTCCCATGACAGCTCTACTTTACGGCAATGGTGGAAGGAAGATCCTGCTTTGACACAGAAATACTTTAATCAACAGCTGATTCAGTATGGAAAAGCCCCTGAAGAAATGGAGGCACATCTGGCGGAAATCATCATAAAGCAACATCTTTACAATGAGGCGATGCTGGCTATTTTCCCAATTCAGGAATTTATGGCAACAGATCCGGAGCTGACAAACAAAAATATAGATAACGAAAGAATTAACGACCCTGCCGTATTTCCACATTACTGGCGTTACAGGATGCATCTGAAACTGAAAGATCTCAAAGCCAGCACAAACTTCAATGAAAAGATAAAACATTGGATAAAAGATAGTGGTAGAATGTAAAATTAACAATTGATTATCAGTCATTTAATAATAAATTGAAAGAAGTTTTATCTTAGGATTTAACTTCTTTTTTTTATTTACATCAAAGAAGTAGAATAGAGATATTCTGCTATATACTAACCAATTAACGACTATCGGGATGAAAAAAATATTTTTGGGATTTGCTTTGGGACTGGCAGCTTTGTCTTCCGCCCAGCAATATCCAAATAACGGATGGGGAGACGACGGATATTATCAAAATGGGAACGGTTATTATTCTGATGAAGATGACCGAAATTATTTCCCTGATGATTATTACTACAATTATCCTCAGGATTATTATCCAAGCGAGTATTACCAGAACTATTATAGCGACTACCGAAACAGTGTTGTCAATATCAACTGGAATGTTTTCTTCAGACAAAACGGGCTGAACCGTTGGCAGATTGATCAGATTTTGCGGCTGAATAATCTGTATGCAAGTTTTTCAGCTTGGGATAACTTTTACCGATATAATCCGGACAGATGGTATTACGACAGATTCTATGCGCTGGAAAGAATTTTAGGACCAAGAGTATTCGTGGTATTCCAGAATAATTATTATCACGGAGGAAGCCCAATCGTTTATTTCCAGAATTACAGAAGAACATACTATGCTCCGAGATATGCAGTAATGCCGAGATACAGAAATGTGAATATCAATATTTATCGTGTTGACCGGTCAAGATTCAGCAGAATGGATAATCCTAGTTTTAATGGATTCAGAGGAAGTGACAGACCGAACAACGGATTCAGAGGACCGGTAAGAGACGGCAGCAATAGTGGCGGTTTCCGTAATCAGGCAGATAACAGAGACAGATCCAATAATTCCGGAGGATTCCGAAACGACAATAACGGGGGAAGAAGTAATGGTGGATTCAGAAGAGAATCTGATAACAATAACGGAACCAGAGGTGGATTTGGAAATAATGGAGGTTTCAGAGGAAACAGTGAAATAAAAAGAGATGCTCCGAGAAGAGAAAACAGTAACGGAGGATTCAGAGGAAATAATAATGGTTTCAGATCTGAAAGCTCCTCTCCAAGACCGCAGAACAATAACAACAGTTCCGGAGGTTTCCGAAGCAGATTAGCAAATAATTAATTTTCATATATTATATTTAAGTGGTGTGAAGGGCAGGTTTTAGGATCTGTCCTTTTTTTTATTTAATTATTATTTTGATAATAAAATTTAACAATTTTTATGAATATGTTCATTTAACTTCTGTTTTAACTTATAATCAAAAAGATGTATAACAATTAATTAAATATTTTTTAAGATGAAAAAATTAGTTTTAGCAATAGCAATGATCGGAATAAGTGGTTTGGCAATGGCACAACAGACTACTCCTCAGGACAGACAGGCAAGAGCTGTAGAGATGAAGCAGAAAATGCAGCAGAAAGAACAGGAACGTATGGCACAGATGCAGAAAGATCTTAACCTGAACCCATCTCAGGTAGCTCAGATTAAAGCCCTTCACGAACAAAGAAAAGCTGAAATGAAAGCCAATTTTGAAAAGAACAAAGATGAAAGAATGGCTAAAATGGAAGAAATGAAAGCGAAAAGAGCTCAAATGGATGCCGATATGAAAAAGATCCTGACCCCTGAGCAATATGATAAATGGCAGGCGGACAGAAAAGCAAAGATGGAGGAAAGAAGGGTAGCAATGAAGGAAAGAAAAATGATGAAAAAGCCGATGAACACGGCTGTTCCTGATGCAAAATAAACGTTCATAATTTTGATTTTTTAATGTGTGAAGGATGGGATTTTTCCCGTCCTTTTTGTATTAATTTTCATTAAAGCTTTTGATTTCGGGCTTTTATTCCCTATTTTTGACTATAAATTTATACTTATGATCAGCGAAAAAATTGCAAAATTAATTAACGAGCAGATTGCTCACGAACAATATGCTGCACAATACTATCTTTCAATGTCTGCCTGGTTTTCAGGACAGGACCTTGACGGAATTGCCAACTATTTCAGAGTTCAAAGCAAAGAAGAGTTGATGCACGCAGATAAAATGTTTGATTACCTGAATGATGTAGGCGGAGAAATCATTATCGGAGAAATTGCAAAACCACCGCATCAGTTTGAAAATGCAACAGATATTTTCGAGAAAGCATTGGAGCATGAGAAAAAAGTAACAAAGAGCATTTTCAATATTGTAAAGAACGCTAATGATGAAGGAGATTTTGCAACAACATCTTTCATGCAGTGGTTCATTAATGAGCAGGTAGAAGAAGAAGCAAGCGCTTCGCAGTATGTGACGAAGATCAAGATGGTATGTGACAACCCTTCTGCATTATATCTTTTCGATCAGGAGCTGGCTCAGAGAGTTTTTACTCCTAATACTACCGCTTAATATCCATAATAAGCTAAAGAAATAGCCCCGCCGTTCAGAGAACGGCGGGGCTATTTTATTTTATTAAAAGTCTGGAATGGGTAGATTCCTTAATGAAGATCAGATAATCGAAATCAGCGGCAATATTGGTTTTCTGAAACTCTTCCGGAACTACCGTGGAACCGGCTCTTCTGAATTTTATTTCATCCCTGGTTATCCATCTTGCAGCCTCATTATTTTCTTTTTTAAGGCTTTTAAGGTCCAGAATGAAGATAGGAATGTCTAGGGAGTTCAACAGATATTCTGCTGTACCTTCATAGGCTGTTTGTGCAGGAAAAGGACCAGTTGTTTTGGACTTTCGGTCAAAAGCAGTATAATTTCCGCTGTAAAATGCAAACCCGAAAGTGACATAATCATTTTTTAAATCACGTTTTAAATATTCTCCCATCTTTCCTTTGTAGCTGTTGATATGACCGTTATGAGCTGAAATAATCATTCTGAAATCAGGATTTTGAGAGATGATCCATTCAATATTCTGGGCCATATAAAGATCTCTTTTCATCGCTGATTTATCTATATTCTGTTCAATGATGCGGAGATTCTGAAGAAACCAGTTCCTTTCTTTCTCATCTTTTATTTTCTGGGAAGATACTTTGAGATTTTCAAGAAGAGTGTTCAGAGTTTCTTTTTGACTGCCGGTAATATCCGTTTTTTTAGATTTACCATTACTTTGTGCAAATATTTCAGAAATCTGGGCGGCATCATTTTGTGAAAAATTGTTGGCTGTGCAGATTTTCTTTATTTCTTCTGTAGCACCGTTAGTAAACAACATATCAAATCCTGTGAATTGTACTTGATGAGAACTGGTCTCATTGTATTTTTTAATCCAGTTGATGATTGATAGCATTTCCTCAGTCTGCCACGTCCAGAATCCCATTTCATCCAGAAAAGCTTTAGGATCCCCTTTTCCACTCATCGTATATTCGTTCATCATGTAGGATTCAGGCATGGACGCCTCAAGAGAAAATATACTGAAATTTTTATTAGGAACCAGGTATCTTACCAGTCGGTCTTTCATTTTATAAATCTCGCTGGAACCATGGGAAACTTCTCCCAACGCAACAATTTTAGAATCTCCGATTAATTTATCAAATACATTCAGATCAGAAGTTTCAGGATACCCCGGTTCAACAGATTTTAAAGGATAAATGAATTTTTTTAGATAAGTTTTCTCTTCCTCCATCAAACTTTTTTTCTGTGCCTGGACATTGAAAGATATAAGAAAGATGAGGAGAGTAAAGGTTGCTCTGTAATAATGTGTCTTCATGGCTTATTTTTTGTACCGCAAAACAAAGTCAAAAAATAATTTATTTAAAAAAATCAGACATAAAGTTTTATTAAATTTTGTTTTAAAAAGTTAATAAAACTCTAATTAAGAGCCTGTACTTAACATCAGTCTGTAATAAGAATTTCTGATTTTAATATAGGTTTGAAGCTGGGAGGGGGAAGAGGGAAGTTATGAAGGTCATTAAGAATAATTATTTATTTGTTTTTTACTTTTCTTATAATATTAAAATTTTATAGTGACTGTCAATACATATAACTAAAAGTAACTTCCAGCTTCCAACCAATTTCCTTAACCCTAATCCATTTATCCTTTATCTTTTCTGCCTTCGCCTCAGTATTCTGACAGAAATGAAGAAGGAGAGAATGGCCGAGAGAAAACCATATACCAAAGCAATAAAAACATTTCCCGTAGGCATATATCGGTGGCCATCTGTTGTTATAGGTGGCCAGATATAGTCTGCTGTCTCATAAACTGCCACCATTGTAATAATCAGTATGGCAATACTTATAAGAAAAGAAATAAGGTAAATTTTCATGGTATAGAGCTTTCATGTTTATCCCTTAAAAATAAGAATGTTATCCGGATTAGAAGTGAAAATAAGATGAAGAATTACTGAAGTTTTTAAAATAAAAAAAGACCATCTTTAATGAAGATGATCTTTATATATGGTAATAAGCAGGAATTAAGACGGCCAGAAACCGAAGTACTTAGAGTTACCGTAATCGATAGTTTCTGCACTTACGATAAAGCTGATCAGCATACTGTTTTCATCCACTGCATCAAATTCTACCTGATGCTGGACTACATAGCCGTTTTCCCAGCTTAAAGTAATAAGAGTACCTTCTTCGTGAGATTTATTGAATGTAATTTCTCCTGTTGTAGGCTTATACTTTCCGTTGAGTAAGCTTTCCAGAATGTCTGATTTTTCCGTTGCTTCTACTGTAATTTTAATAAGTGCATTAGAGGGATCTGACGCTACACGTCCTGAAACGTCTGTAGATCTAGATACGCTGTAGTTCAGCTTTAATAATTTCTGACCTTCCCCACCATTGAATTTTAAAATTCCTCTTGAGTTTGCTGCCATGATAATAAATTTTTAATGGTTAATAATATTTGCATCAGTGATTGTACTACAAATGTATATTACTTTGTATTATTCTGGAAATTTTTTCACATAACTTTCAGATTTTGTAGTACTTCTACGATTTGATGTAGTACTTCTACGATTATGGCTAATATAAAAAATTTATAGATAGATCAGTTGTATTTTCAAAACTTTTCTTCCCAGCTTTTCCAGAATATTCCGGTATCCTTCAATCTGTAGCTGATCTTTTTCTGTTGGCTCTCCGGTTTTGAAATCCACGATAATATATCCTTTATCATTTTTTAAAATACGGTCGGGCCTGAATAGATGACTTTCACCATTTTCAGAGATCATAATATCCTTTTCATTGATCACCTGCCAGCTTTCATCAAAGAATTCAGCATACTTTTCAATGATATGGAGTAGCGTTTCCTCTATCTCGTTCTTTTCTTCCACGGTGATCTGTCCTTCCATCACATACCGTTCCAATACTTTGGCGGTATCTTTTTTCGTATTGATTTTTGAAAGCAGCTCATGTACAAAAAGCCCTATTCTTACCTTTTCATTTCGAACCTGATAGTTTTTGGATGGAGTAGCGATTTTAATAGAAGTACTCTTTTCATTCACATTTTTCAGATGCTGAATATCTTTGGTCTTAAAGGAAGATATTTTATCTTTTGAATGCTTCTTTAGACCTTCAGGAGTTGTTTCATACAGATCAAACTCATCCGCCTGATTTGTATTTTTACCATTGAAAAACTCAAGTAACTCAAGATTGTTGGACGTTTTATTGGCTTTTTGAAGATAAAAGAACAATTGCTCAACAGGACGGGTGGTTGCTACATATTGAAGGCACAGTCTGTCAATAAGGTTTTTATAGGAGTTTTTTTTGTTGAATTTTTCAATTTCTTCATCGTAAACTTCCAGTGTTTTGCTGAACTGATTGATATTGACGGATTTCAGAGCATCATCATTCTGAGTATCAAACCAATTGGTAAATTCGCCGTCCCGGTTCTTGTTCATCATCGGAATAAATACGATCGGGAATTCCAGCCCTTTAGACTTATGGATAGTCATAATCTGCACCGCATCTATATTTTCCGATGCCTGAATGGTATAGGCAGATGCTTCTTCATCCCAATATTTCAAAAATTCTTTGGTGCTGGCTCCGGCATTCTGGGTGAAATTGAAAAGCATTTCCAGAAAGTTCAGGAGAAAATCGGTTTCTTTATTTTCAACAGAAAATTCGTTGATATAATATTCCACAAAATTATACAGATTGAATCTTGGGAAATGATCCTGCTTTAGCTTTAAAGTATATTTTATCTGAATGAACTGAAGAATGTCCTCATGTTTTTCAATCTCCAGGATCTCTTTCATTTCCAGAGTGAAATCTGCCATATGAATCCTGCCTAAAGTATTCAGATAATACATCAGCATGATCAGATTAGTTCTGTTTTTGGGATTAATCTCCCACCTCAGGAATTCAATAACCGCTTTCAGGGTATTGGAAAGTTCCAGAGTAAGCCCTTTATCCGAAATCGTCTTGATGTTGGTTTCCTCACCAAGGTAATTTACTTTCAGATTTCCCAGTTTCTGTGAATAGCTGAAAATATCAAAATTTCCACGGCATAAGATCGTGATATCAGAAAACTTAAATCCGTTGTCAAGGCTTTCCTGAATATCTTTCCGCATTCTTTCAGACGTGTCGTTGTAAAAATCTTCATTGGTGAGATTTTCAATGAGATTTACCTTTACACGACCGTCAATCTTCGATTTCGGGTTTTGCTCAGCATCTGTTCCGAAAATATTCTGATGTTCCTCTTCCAGCCCCTCAGAATGATACCGATAAAGTTCGTTGTTGAACTGAACAATATTTTTAGCACTTCTCCAGTTGTCTTTCAGTACCAGAAGATCAGCCTGTCTCGGAGCAAATTCCTTTTTATTGATAATATCCAGCATCAGCTTGCTCTCCCCGCCACGGAACCTGTAAATACTCTGCTTGGGATCGCCCACCAGTGTAAAAGAAGTATATTCTGTAGAAACACTGTGGTCACGCAGCGGAACAAAATTCTGCCATTGAAGTTCCGAGGTATCCTGAAATTCATCAAAGAAATAATGCTGAAACTGGGAACCTACCTTTTCATAAATAAAAGCAGACGGCTCATTTCTGAGATTTTCGTTGATCAGAATATTGAATTTTGATAACAGTACCAGATCATTCTCCTCTTCAATCTTTCTCAGTTCATCCTGAATATCCTTATTAACCTTCAAAGGCAGTAGGGCCGATAGGATTTTTTCTTTCTTTTGGGTTTCAATATACAAAAGGATCAGCTGCATCCTGTTAGCAAGAAGCTGATCGAGAATCTCAAAAATTTCAGGTTCCTTATTCTTTGATTTAGAGGAAGCCCCTTTTCTGTAATTATTGACAACGGATTCTTCCTGGGTCGTTGGAAAAGGAAAACCAGGTCTTTTCTGCTGATAAAAGTCAATAACTTTCGTGAAAAATCCTCCGATTCCGTTTTTACCCTGCGCAAAATCTTCAATCTCTATATTTCTGGAACGGAATAATTTCACTGATTCTTCAGCTAGTTCTGCCGATTTTTTTTTATTCTGAACAATCTCTTTCCGAAGCGTATTTTTGATATTCTCATAATTCGTATCATCAAAATCTTTATTGCTTTTCAGATGCTCGTAATGGATATCTTTTACGAATTCTTTGGCCGAATCGTAAAGGTTTTTATTGAGGTTGATCCTTTCGTTGTTTTCAAGACTGTAATCCACATAATCCATGAAGGAGTTCGAAATCGCATCATTTTCCCCGATCTGATCCAGCATTTTATCAACGGCCTCAATCAGGAATGGTTCCGCTTCGATTTCCAGATTGAAGTTTTTGGCTAATCCCAGCTCATAAGAAAAACTCCTTACCAGCCTGGAATTAAAACGGTCAATCGTTCCGATGTTCAGGGTTGAATAATTATGAAGTACATAATCCAAGAGTTTCTTTGAACGGATATGAAGCTCATCGAGGGTAATTTTCAATCCTTCTGCTTCAAATGCCAGTTGGATATTTTTAAGATCTGCATTGTCTGCAAAATTATCCGCAGTGAAATTTCCCAGCCATGACAAGATTCTTTCTTTCATCTCGTTGGCAGCTTTGTTGGTAAACGTAAGTGCCAGTATATTCCTGATCGACTGCTGCTGATTAGGATAACGGAGACAAATCATCAGAAGTCTCTGAACAAGGGCATATGTTTTTCCCGAGCCCGCTGAAGCATTGATGACCGTATAAGAATTATGCATTGCTGAATTTAGAATTGAATCTGCAAGTTAGCTAAAATTTAAGTGAAATTTTAACAATTATAATGGGCTCTTTAACACTTTTACAGGCAAAATTCAAAAAGAAATCCTAAAACACGTTAACTGTGGTTAAACTTGTAGTTTGCTTTGAAAATAATTTTAGATTTGTTGCATAAAAAACTGCCAGTGAAACTCAAACTATTCTTTATTTTATTCACTCTTTTTTCCATTTATTCTCATGCCCAGAATTATATCTTCGGAAAGGTAACTTCTGAAGATGGTTCCGAAATGCCGGACGTGACGGTTATCAATATAAGAACAGATGAAACCGTTCTCACCAACAGGGATGGTCACTTTATGGTTTCCGGAAGAGGCGGGGATGAATTAAGGTTTGTAAAGCTTGGATATGTGCGCCTTGTAAAGAAAGTAACTAAGGAAAACATTGAAGCTCCCCTCAATATAAGCCTGGAAAGGGAAACCATACAGATTGCTGAAGTTGAAGTAAAAAAGGGTGTTACCGGAGATTTGAAGATTGATTCCAAAAATCTTAACAGACCCAAAAAAGTAGAGAAGCTGATAAAAGATATAGACCGTTATATTGCCCAGAAATCAGATCCAAGGATACTTGCTGCAAAACCCGGTGAATTTGTACAGCCTAATGGAGGTGGATTCTCCATTGGGAAAATAAAAAATAAATGGGATGATATTGATCTGGGAAGTTACCTGAAAACAGCTCTTGGTGAAGAATATTTTGCCGATCTTAAAATAGAACCTTCTCAGGTAGACCATTTTATCAGCTATGTTCTGGCTGGTGGTTTTGAAAGAAAAGCAATTCTGAAATACGGCTTCTGCAGTGATACTGATCTGAACCGTTTTAAACGGTTCGTTATGATGAGAATATCATCTTACAGAGCTCCACAGACGAAAAGATAACCTAATGAAAGCCTATAGTAAACAATATCTCAGTGGGACTCTGGTCCTGATCTCTGCCACTGCTTTTTCACAGCAAAAAGTAACCGGGAGAATTACAGATAACAGCAGTACAAATATCAATCCGGTGCTGGTGATCAATATCTCTAATCAGAAGAACGTATTAAGCAGTACTTCTGGTGATTTTACCATTGATGCCTCGGAAAATGATGAGATCAGGTTCGTAAAAGAAGGGTATTACCGCTTTGATAAAAAGGTTTCAAAGGAAGATTTCAATACTCCTTTATCCATAAGTCTTAAGAGAATAGAAATTGAGATTCCTGAAGTGAAAGTGACTTATACACCCACCGGAAATCTGGAAAAAGATAACAAGTATCTCAATGAATCGAGAAAGATTGGGGCTTTGAAATCAGGATTAAGTGAATATATGAGAAGCCCTTTGAATGAGCCGCTGCCGGTTAATTCCATTTCCCAGAACTTTAAAGGTCACGATTTTAAAGCCGGGTATGTAAATGTGTTCAGTGTTCTTAAAGTAGCTGCTAATTTCATCAAAAAATCAAGGAAACCTAAAATTACCAAGGCTAATTTTACGGAAACACAGGATTTTATAAGCAGAATTAAAACAGACATCGATTTGGGATTTCTTAGAAAATATGGAATGGAAGATGAACAGATAGATCATTTTCTTATTTACGCCAATGATACGCGGACCATGGCGAAGAAATATAGGAAAGATTTTAAAAAAGACGTTATCATCATGGAGCTGCAGGTTGCTTTTGCTGAATACAGCAAATTGAACAAACTGGATAACCAATAACAGCTCTGAGTTTATTACATTTGAAATAAAAAGAATTGGATTATATAGACAGAAATATTGAATTTTTTAAAGGAAGGAAAATTTTTCTTTTCTTTATTTTCCTGTTCAATACCTTCTTTTCCCAACAGACTGTTACGGGCCGTATCACAGATAATGATGGCGAGACTATCAGCTCTGTGATTGTCATCAATATGTCTACCGATCAAAAAACATACTCTAATACAGCAGGTATTTTTGCTATTGAAGCTTTCCCCAATGACGAGTTGAGGTTTGTAAAAGAAGGCTTCAACAGGGGCTCAAAAAGAGTGCTTACAAACGGTATTAATTCAGAGTTTATGATTACCCTTATTCCGATACCAAAAGACGTTGGAGAAGTAAAAGTGGTGAGAAAACCAACAGGAGATCTTGCTGTAGATTCCAGATTAGCTGCCAGAGAAGATAAAGGTGAAAGAGTGAGACAGGCGGTAGGGCTTCCTCAGCCTGTAGGAAAAATGAGGGAAAGGCCTGCTGAGGTTAAGAAGGTTTTACTGCCGATACTTTTAGGATCGCTGGATGTACAGGGAGCTTTTGACCTGATCAGCGGTAAGGCAAGGAGGCAGAAAAGGAAGTACAGATATGATGATCTTCAGACGGATATTACCTGGGTAACAGATAGAGTAGATAAAAGTTATTTTACGGAGGTAGGAATTCCTGCAGATAAGGTTTCTGAATTTATAGAATTTTCATTTGCCCAACAACCTCTGGTTCGTAGTTACGTAAGATCCAAAAATATATCCGGTGTTTTACTGAAAATGGAAGATCTGATTCCTGTTTATGTTGAACGTCTGCAGCAGCGTAAAAACCAGGAATAATGTTAAAAATTCTTAAAAAGGGAATGGAAATTGATGTAGATGTAACTTAAATATGCATCAAATCAATATTTTATGAACAAAAATAGTATCGCAGTAGCAATAGCGGCATTAGGCTTCGTTATTGGACTTGCCTTTTTAGGCAATGCTGTCAAGAACAGAAATAAATCCGAAAATACAATAGCTGTGACAGGACTTGGAACGAAACAGTTCGTATCTGATCTTATTACCTGGTCCGGAAGTTTTTCTAAAAATAACATAGATTTAAAATCAGCTTATGATGAGCTGGCATTGGACCGGAAGGTGATCCATGATTATCTGACCTCAAAAGGAGTGAAAGAAAATGAGATTGTCTTTTCTTCTGTAGATATTCAAAAACAGTTCAGAAGCTATAACGATTCCAACGGAAACTATGTACAGGGAGAGTTTTCAGGCTATAATCTAACACAGAAAGTCTCTATTGAAAGCAAAGATGTGGCAAATATTGAAAACCTTTCCAGAAACATTACCGAGATCATCAACCGCGGTATCGAATTTACGTCTTCTTCACCTTCCTATTTCTATACCAAGCTGGCTACAGTAAAGCAGGAAATGATTGCAAGTGCTACAAAAGATGCTAAGGAAAGAGCAGAAAAAATTGCAGAAAACTCAGGAAGCAGCCTGGGCAGCCTTAAAAAAGCAACGATGGGAGTGATTCAGATTACTGCACCCAATTCCAATGAAGATTATTCCTACGGTGGAACATTCAATACTTCTTCCAAAGAAAAAGAAGCCAGTATTACCATAAAACTTGAATATCAGGTGAATTAGAACTAAAAATATCATAATCCTCAAAGAGTTTTAAAAGACATAAAGATAAAACGCCGGAGAATATTCTTCGGCGTTTTTATATTTTAATGATCCACATATCATCAATTTTTATAATTAATTTATCCATTCACAAATAATGGTGAAGTTATCTTGTTTGTCATTATTGGAGGTATACAACTTAAATATACGGCTTGCATTTTTTGGAATTTTTGCAGAAGAAGCAATTACACCAATTTTAAAAGCCTCCCCGGCTTGTAATACTTTTGGATAACTATCCACAATACAATCGCTTGCAGCCGACCGGATGGAATTTATAAATATTGTTTTATCTGACTTATTTTGTCCCAATATCTCAAATTTTTCATTGGAGAGCTTAACAGCAGCGGTGTTTAATAAAAGTCCGGAATTGTTGGTCGTGGTGTTAATCTGTACACTTCTTTCTGAGATTTTTTCACTTTGTAAGGTTTGCCCTGCAGGTTTTAGGCTGATTAACAGGGTATCGGTTGGTAATTTTGAAAGATGAAGAGTTGTCGATTGGTCTATATAATAAGAATTTACAAAGTTTAAATATATTTTCCTTCTGGAATAATTGGCTTTTACAATAGCAGTAGCTACCCCTCTGTAATCAGTTAATATTGAATCTATTAGTATTGAAGCCGGAATTTTATTCTGATTATTCATTTTATTATATTTCCTGAGCTTAATAGGTTTTGATGTTAAAATAACCTTATACGATGGAATAGCCTCGTTAATTTCATCGACCAATTTAATAACAATTTTTTTCTGAGTAGTATTTTGTGAATACAGAACAGTATTTGCCAATAATATGCTCATCAAAAGGGTGATAATTTTAATCATAACATTTTGTTTTATAGATTATTAAAGGTAGTTAAAAAATCCTTACCATCATTTTTTATACTTTTGAATTTATAGCAGAGGCCATAACTTTAAGTATTAGGTTAAAAGAAAAAAAGAAAGGGATAATTTTAGAGTAGAGAATCTTTATCCTGGAGAATAATAAATATTTAAAGAGAAGTGATGAATAAAAAATAAACTTCCCTGTTTTGCCATTTTAAAGTTGACCTAAAAAATAATGCAAAAAAGGGAAGCCTTCATTGAGTGGAAATTATATTTTAATGATATACTACATCATAAATTTCTTCTTTGATCTCCTTCAGGTGTTCAGGGGCATAGTTCGCAAGCAGCCACAGATCTAATGGCTTTTTGCCTTCACCATAACTGGGCTGTACATACATTTCATCAATCAGGGTGAATCCGTTTTTCTGATAAAAAGCATAGCGTCTTTTAGCATCTTCTCCCAAATGATCCGGCTCTATTTCCAGAACAATTCGGGGATAAGTTTTAAACAGGTATCCTGTAATGTGTGATCCTAGCTTTTGGCTTCTGAAGGTCTCAAAAACCTCAAAATGTTCTACAAAAACATAAGAACTCAGTTCCCAGATGATCAGGTATCCTATCGTCTGTGAATTGTGCAGTACAGAGATTACTTTTACATGAGGATTGGAAAAAAGAGCAGTAAATTGATTCCAGTCTCTTCGCTCGTCTTCAGGAAAAGTTGAGGTATAAGAAGAGTAGATTTCCTGAACTCTATAGTCTTCAGCGGTAGTAATTGGTAAAAATTCCATAATTATAAATCAAAAACACTGGGTCTTCTGGTAATAAAAATATCTTTGATCCAAAGCGTGAAAGCCAATCCAAGATAGATCAGAAAGAAGAAGCCGGCAGTGGCAAAAGTTGAATAGATAAAGAATATCCTTAGCTTGGATACAGGAATTCCCAGTTTAGCCCCGGTTCTCGTAAGAACACCGAACCATTCTCTTTCCATCTTATGGCGGATATTATCAAACATTTGAAGATTCTTTTAAAAGTTTAAATCCAATACTGCAATTTAAGCAATTTTTTTCGGTACACGAGTTTTTGTAATGATAAATCAGGCTCTGGCTTTCCAAAGCATTTTTACAGTTCAGACCTATTTTTTTCCATCCGGAGGTTATCGTATTTTTTTCAGTGGTTATATTCCGGTAAAAGTCAAGGACTTCACCTGCAATTTCTTCTTTATGGTATTTATGGTAGGTATATTTTAAAGGTAAAACTGTATTCAGGATAACCAGTTCAATAAAATCTCTGCTCAAAATTTTGGGCTGAACCTTTGAGATTGTTCCGAAATTAAAATGACAATCCCAGTATTCCGATGCTTTGATGGGTGAGAATACATGATACAATTCTTCCGTACTTTCCGCCCTGATGAGTTTTGAAAATAAATTCTGGTGTTGGTAATAAAGATCGGCCAGCTGAGAGAGACGGATAGTAGGGAAATTAGGAGGACGCAGGCGTAAAAATTTAGGATGAAATTTCAGATCAGTAATATTGAACTTCTTCTTAATAAATTCAAATTCCCGTTTCCAGAGCATCATTTGCCCGTCCATAGGTTGATCAAGCCATCCTGAAACTCCGAAAAACAAGGATTCAAGCTGTATTTCATTCTGCCGGATTTTATTGATGATACTAAAATCAATGCTTTCTGCAATCTGTCTGAAGATATGAGCATTTACTTTTAAACCGAAAGAGTAGGCTAGACTGTGAAAAAGTACCGCCTCAAAATTGTTTTTATGAAGATCCAGACTCTTTTCCAGTTCCAGAGATTTTTCATCCAGTTTTTTCAGGATATTCTCTTCATGAAAAGCAATCGGAATTTTAGCAGGATTGAAAATATTTTCACAGGGAATGAAAGTCTTACCACTTACCAGCTTTTCATATTTCCAGAGAACATTTTCATCAATATGATCTTTCAATTCCAGAGTGGGAACATTTCGCCGGCTGAGGTCATCAATTTCTGCATCGTTCAGGAATACCACATGAAGAATAATATTCTGGTAATTAGGATCTGTGGAGTGATTGTGAAAGATCCAGTCCGAGGTTCTTATGTGTAGCTCTATATTTCCGGCAATCAGAAGCCCTTTTGTTTTAATCTGGGCGTCTAAGAAATCAGGACCAGCATTCGTATTCCATTTCCCGTAATGGATGATTTCAACAGGGTTCCCCTCAGTGTCTCTGAAGTCAAAATGTTGGAAAATTTTATAATTCCAAAGATATTGAAGGAGTTTTTCTGTCATCAGTGCTAGCATAAAAATACTCTAAATAACAGATATTTCGTAACCGCTTTTTGAAATTTTCAGCAGTTGTTCTATACATTTCTTTATTAAGAGAAAGAATGTTTTTCAGATCTTATTTTTTAATTTATTCTTTCATTATACTTTAGGTTTTAGATAAAAATTATACAAATTATCTGTGGGCTGTGCTATAAAAAAATATCTCCCGTTTTCACAGGAGATATTCACTATTTTATGCTTGTTTACCGTATTGTCAGTTGATTCCTGCAACGGTTTCTTTCTTGAAATTTTCTATGGTTGTTCTGTACATTTCCTCATAGATCGGAAGAATGTTTTTCAGATCAAACTTGATCGCCTGGTCTTTGGCATTCTGCTTCATCTGGGTTAAAAGCTCATCATTGCTCAGGAGCTTGATCGTATAATTGCTCATGGCTTCCACATTTCCGATCTCAGCAAGGAATCCGGTTTCTCCCTGAATGTTTACCTCAGGAATTCCGCCCGCATTGGAACTGATGACCGGAGTATAAGCAGCCATGGCTTCCAAAGCAGCCAAACCAAAACTTTCCTGTTCTGAAGGAAGAAGAAATACATCGGAAAGCTGTAAAATTTTATACAGGTCATTTACTTTTCCTAAAAGACGGATCTTGGAAATAAGATCAGGATTTTCCTCCAGAAACTGATTAACCTTTTCCATATCCGGACCTTCACCAATGATGATCAGTTTTGATTTTACCTTTTTCTCTACATTCTTGAAGATCTGAAGCACTTCTTCCACGCGTTTTACCGGACGTAAATTGGAAACGTGAATCAGGATTTTTTCGTCAGGATTGGCAAATTGTGTTCGCTGGCATTCCGAACAGTCATCAAATTCAGAATTATCAATAAAATTGGTAATAACCTGAATCTCTTTTTTGATATTGAAAAACTGAAGGGTATCTTTTTTCAGACTTTCAGAAACAGAAGTGATAGCATCTGACTGATTAATGGAAAACTCCACAGCATGTTTGTAGCTTGGATGTTGTCCCACCAGCGTAATATCTGTTCCGTGAAGGGTGGTTACCAAAGGTATGTCATTATTGTCTTCTTTCAGCATCTGTTTGGCGGTGAATGCTGCATATGCATAAGGAATAGCATAATGAGCGTGAAGCAGATCCAGCTTATAAAGATTCACGACACGATAGATCATCGAACTTAAAGCAATATCATAAGGCTGATACTGGAAAAGCGGATAAGTCTGAACATTTACCCTGTGAAAGAAAATATTGGGATTGGTGATGTCTAATCTTGCGGGAAGCGCTGAGCTGATGAAATGTACTTCATAGCCTTTATTAGCAAGAGACATTCCGAGTTCTGTTGCTACAATTCCGCTTCCTCCGTAGGTTGGATAGCAAAGTATGCCTATTTTCATTAGATTATTGTTGTTTTGATGTTGATGAAACGGTTGTGTTCACGCCGGCATTAAGGTCTATACCCATACCTGCTTTAAGCTGGTCGTTAACCAGAACAGGCAGTCTGCCCCAGATTTTTGTCTTTCCATTCAGAGCATTGGCTGCAGCTGTCATTGAATCGTCATTGTTTTCGTAAGATACAAGAACAGTAGACACATTTGAAATATCAATGTCTTTCAGCGCGTAAGCACTTCCGAACACATTTAAAATAACGTTTTGTTTTTTGGTAAGGTCAGCTAGTATTTTCTTTGATTCTGCTGAAATCTTATAAGGTTTATAAGCCGTTGAATTATCTTTATGGAAACCAACGATTACCATTGATCCTGCAGGAATAGTATTGATTTCACTGGCTTTTTTGATCATAACATTAGACCCAAGCTGATTAGCGAATGTTTGATACGGAGCTTCTTCCAATGGAACGTAATAGACCTGCTTTCCTGTAACAGGAAGTAATTTCTTGTCGTCTTTTAATAAAGTCAGAGCATTGGCATAAAGATTCTGAACAAGGGTTTTATGAGAGTCATTGTTCAGGTCGCTGTTGATATTTTCCGGGTTTTTTGGTGTGTATTTGTCAAGGCCGAGAAAATATTTCGTCAATAAAATTTTCTTTACACTTTCTTCTACTCTGGATTGTGAAATTTCACGATTATCAATAGCTTTCTGGATTAATTTTTTTCCTTCGGAAACTCCTTGGGAGAATAGCATGATATCATTTCCTGCCTTAAACGCTAAAGCATCAAGTTCACCCGGTTTATATTTATTGGCTACAGCACCCATATTTAATGCATCAGTGATAATTAAACCTTTATAGCCTAATTTATCTTTCAGTAATCCTGTAATAATATTTTTAGAAACCGAAGCAGGAATGCCTTTTCCGGATTCTAAGCTCGGAACATATAAATGGGCTACCATCACTCCTCCGATTCCTTTATCCATTAAAGCTTTAAAAGGAGCCAGCTCAACAGTGTTCAGTCTGTCTAAGTTATGGGAAACAACAGGCAGATCAAGGTGAGAATCTGTACTGGTATCACCATGTCCCGGAAAATGCTTGATGGCAGCGAGGATGGTATTATCCTGAAGACCGTTGGAATAGGATAGGGCAGAGCTGATGACATTATCTACTTCCGATCCGAAGCTTCTGTTTCCGATGATCGGGTTGCCTGGGTTGGTATTAACGTCAACAACCGGCGCAAAGTCCCAGTTGATCCCCATTCTGTGACAGTCGTCAGCAATTTTGGCAGACATCTGGTAAATAAGGCTCTTATCCTGAATAGCACCAAGAGTCATAGCCCATGGAAATTTATGAGCTGTAGCGATCCTCTGGAACAATCCCCATTCAGCGTCCATTCCGATCATCATCGGAACTTTGGATTTCTGTTGAAATTCATTCACCAGACTGATTTCTCTGGCAGCGTCATCCTGCATCAGGATCAGACCTCCAATCTTATCATTAACCACGATGTTTCTTACCTGCTCAATATAGCCTTCGCCTTTATTCGTGTACAATGCTACGATAAACAGCTGGCCCAGCTTTTCATCCTGGGAAAGTGATCTGTAGGTCTTGTCTACCCAGTGATGGGCCTTTTTCAGATCGTCTTTGGAAAGGTTTTTGGGCTGGTACTGTGCTTTGGCAGCAGGGCTTATGAATGCACAAATAAAGAGGGAAGTATATATTAATTTCTTCATGATCTTTTCTATAAGAACAAAAATACAATTAAAAAAATGATGAAAAACAAAGTTTTTGAAATTTTTGGTATATGATTTGAATACGCTATATAAATAATAACTAAACTTTTATGAAAATGAAAAAAATAATTCCATTTTTACTTCTTGCCTTTGCAACATTGTTTGTGTACAGTTGTGATAATAAGGATGATGTAGTGGGGGATGGAGATACCTATTCCAGAATGAGAGATATCACAGGATCATTAACCAATGCAAACGGTTATGCATTTACACAGGGAATTAATATTGAAGCAACAGATGTAGTCCTGGTATATAGAGCAGCTGGTAATGCATGGCAGCAGATTCCAAAATCTGTATACCTTCCCAATGTAACGGGTATGCCGAACAACAGAGTATTTGATTATAATTTTGTTTTTGATTCTCAGAACGTACAAATCAGAGTTGATGATGAAAATTTCGATCTTGATACACAGTTGACACCAACTGAGAGAGCCGATTATTTAAATAATCAGAGATTCAGAATTGTACTGGTTCCGGCTTCAGCAAGCAAGAATGCAGCAACAGTAGATACAAGTGATTATAATGCCGTAGTAAAATATTATAATCTGGATGAAACTAAGGTAAAAACTACCAAAGTGAATTAATTAAGAATATCTTTTCAGTTTTTTATAATTAAAAAAGCCTCAGGAGCAATCCTGGGGCTTTTGATTTTTTAGTCATAAAGAAAGATATAATAATATAAAATACTAGTGCTTAAGATAAAAACAACGCGATCTTGTTTATCTTTGAAACATCGGCTGCTATTTAACCCGAATTGAGATTGGTTCTATTTTTGTAAAAATGGAGGTATTTGAACTTTTTTCAACATACTTCTTAGGAGCACTCTGTTCATAGAATTTAATACATTATTCAAGGTAAGCTCCGTAGGAGCGACCTGATAATTATATTGATTAACATGTCATTCTTGATTTTACAGAGGTTTTCAGTATTTATAACTAAAAGTAACTTCCAGCCTCCTTCTTCCATCTTCCAACCTTTTATATTTAAACTCCTTAACCCGATTCAGGATATTTACTTTAGAAATGCATGATTTTTTTCTCTTCTTCTAATGATTGGGCATAAAAAAAGCTCCAGAAATCTGAAGCTTGTATTATTTTTATTTAATTATCATTGTCATCCAGCAGATGTCCGAAGAAGTCTTTTTTTGTCTTCAGATAGCCTTTGCTTATTTCATTGGCCGGAATCTGTAAAGGAATCCGTGAATTAAGGTGTACATTGCTTTCTGTTACATATTTTACCTTTTCAGGATTGTTGGTTAGCAAATTGACATCTTTTACATCTAACAGATTAAGGATCTCAATAGCCACTCCGAAATTTCGGTCATCAGCAGGAAGTCCCAGTTCCAGATTTGCCTGTACAGTGTCCAATCCTTTTTCCTGAAGCGAGTAGGCTTTCAGCTTATTGATGATTCCTATATTTCTTCCTTCCTGACGAAGATAAATAATCATTCCTCCGTTCTCATGGATATATTTCATTGCGGCATCCAATTGTTGTCCGCATTCGCATTTTTTTGAGTGAAAAACCTCTCCGGTAATGCATTCTGAATGAAAACGTACGTTCACCGGTTTTGTGAAGTCTGTATTTTCTGCTACGATGGCCATGTGGGGCATCCAGTCATTTTCGTTTTCAGAGAAAGCGATCATTCGGAAAGTCCCGTGCTCTGTGGGAACATTGGCTTCCGCCTGAATTTTAATCATTAATACTGCAGTTAATTATTAATTTTTCAAAGAATCTTCAATAACAGAGATATTCGTTTTCAGACGAACCAGATACCTGTTAAGAACCTCATTGTCATCCTTTTCAATATTCTGTCTGAGTTTTTGAATTTTCTTATATGATTTTTCGAAGCTTTTAATCGCTCTGTTTTTCCCGTTTAAATTATTAGCGTCAATAGCATACAGATAATTCTGAAGGCTGTATTTTAAGCTTGTTATCTCTTCATTCAGACCATCATTCTTAAACTTTGGAAAAGTAGAAATAAGGTTTGAGATTTCAGAAGCGTTAACATTTTCTTTGATATTGATATCAAAACTCTTCTTTGAGCCTCTATCTGAATCAGAGCCTTTAGTTTCGCTATAAAAATTATTGGACAGCGGAGAAAGGTTAAGCTTTTCCGTTGCACAGGAAGTGATGATGATTAGTACTCCAAAAAAAAATAGTTTTTTCATTTCTGTTGCCCCTTTTGATAGAGGATTGGGTTAAGACTTTCATCGTTATACATTTTCATTTGTTTGTATACCTTCATCTTAACTTTACCGTTTTCAATATCAGCAAGCAACTGATCTATAGAAGTGGATAGGTCTTCTTTCTGGGTAAGCAGTACATCCAGTTTTGCCTGGCAGTTTGCACGGTGCTCTTCAGAAGCGGAATCTCTATTAGCTTCTAATGACATATGATAAACCTTTAATGCAAGAATTGATAACCTGTCTACTGCCCAAGCGGGAGTTTCTGTATTGATTTTTGCATCAGGTTCAGGAGTTATATTTTCAAACTTTCTAAGGAACCAGCCGTCGATATATTCTACCAGATCTGTTCTTTTCTGGTTAGAAGCATCAATTGTTCTCTTCAGTTGAAGAGCTTCAGCAGGATCGATATTTTCATCTCTAATAATATCTTCTAAATGCCATTGAACGGTATCAATCCAGTTCTTTGCATACAAAATCCGTTCCAAACTGTCTTTTTCAAACGGGTTATTAATTAGAGTGTTAACGTCATCAGACACGTGATAGTCTTCAATAGATTGATTGAAGACTTTCCATGCAGTTTCAGTGAAATTCATTAATTCTGGGGCTTTTTAGTTGCTGGAAGAATTATTATTTGAGTTAGAAGACGTTTTGTTTTCTGAGCCAGGTTTGTCTTCTTCCTTTACCGCATCTTTAAATTCTTTGATCCCTGAGCCTACTCCTCTCATTAGTTCCGGAATTTTCTTTCCTCCGAAAAGTAAGACCAAAAGTATGGCTACGATCAGAACGTGCTGCCAAGATAAGGCAAGTATTGTTAGTGTATTCATCTCTTAAAATTTTTGCAAAGTTACGCTTTTTTTAATATGAAATCCAACCTAATGGATCAACTGGTGTACTTCCGTTCCATACTTGGAAATCAAGGGTATAAGCACCGTCAAAATCCTGAGCAACGGTACCCACTGGCGTACCGGCAGAAACCTGCTGTCCTTTGGAGACACTTACGCTTCCTAAGTTGGAATAGATCGTAAAATAGGTTCCGTGTTTCACAATAACGGTTTTTGTTCCGTCACTGTTAGCCATTACTGAAGAAACAGACCCCGGATATACAGACTTCGCGCGTGTTCCTGAAGGAACTGAAATTTTAACACCGTTATTTTCTTCCGTAATATTTTTGAAAACCGGGTGCGGCTGTCTTCCAAATCGGTGGGTAATCTGTCCGGCTCTGTCTGCTGGATATCCCAATCTCCCTTTGCTCTCTGCAAAATTACTTCCGGCAGGAGCTGCAGACACCCCGTAATTGGTCATCGCTTTAGTTTCTGCGGCTTTTTTCTCTTCTTCTTTTCTCTTGGCAAGGGCTGTTTCTGCTGCTTTGGCTGCTGTTAGTTTTTCTGCAGCTTCTTTGGCTCTGGCATTCGCTTCGTCATATGCTTTTTTAGCGGCAACTCTTCTGGCTTCGTCTTTGGCATTGGCTTCAGCTCTTGCGGCTTCTTCGCTTCGTTTTTTCTCTTCTTCAGCTCTTTTAGCGGCGAGTTCAGCTGTTTTTTTAGCTTCTGCTTCAGCGAGTTTTCTTTCTCTTTCAAGAGCTTCTGCTTTTGCTTTTGCTTCTGCTTCAATTCTTGCTTTTTCTCTTTCAGCAGCAAGTTTGGCAAGACGTATTTTTTCAGCTTCGGCTTTCTTTCTGGCTTCTTCTTCAGCTTTTGCTATTCTGATTTCTTCAGCAATAATTGCTCTGATCTGCCCCTCTATTACTTTATTCTGAGCCTGCTTTTGTCTAAGTTCAGCCGTAAGTTTTGATTCGTTCTTCTTGAAATCTTCCACCAACTGTTCCTTTTGGGCTCTTTCCGCATTAATGGTCGTAAGATCTTTCTGCTGGTTCACCAGAAGATTTTCTTTTTCCTTAACGGAGGTTTGCTTTTGAGCAATGGATTTTTTAATCTGATTAGCGGCATCAGTAATTTCAGAAGCTTTTTTATCCTGGTAATCAGAATACTGTTTCAGGTATTGTACTCTTCTGATGGCCTCGCCTAAATTTTTGGCAGAAAGAATGAAGGTTACTTTGTTCTGTACCCCTTTGTTTTTATAAGCATTTACAAGAACTTCCGCATAATTCTTTCTAAGAACGGCCAATTCTTTGTTTTGGCGGTTAATTTCCAGCTGACGCAGATAAATCTCATCTTCAATAAATCTTTTTTCTTTCTGAGTATTGGAATACACCTTTTCTCTTAAAGATAATTTTTTATTAACGTTGGTAAGATAGGCTACTGAAAGTTTAGATTCGTTTCTTGTTTTCGCTAAATCTGTATTTATTTGTGCAATTTGTTTTTTAAGTTCGGCATTCTGCTTCTGAAGCTGTTCCTTGTTCTGCTGCCCCTGATGCAGTCCGAACATCAAAATACCTATTAAAAAGCTAAATTTTCTAATCATTTAATCTCAATTTTCTTGTAACTGGATGGTACAGAATAAGGTGTTTCCATCCTCGAAAAGTCAAATTTCGTATTTTCCAGTAAAATCTGACTAGATTTTGAGCCTTTTATAATTATTTTAACATTTTTTGGAAGACGGATTCCGTTGTATTCATTCCAGTTGCTGTAAGAAATTTCCAGTTCATCAGAAGACAGAACATCCTTTAAATTAACGCTCAGCAAATCATAATTGGTATCATAGAGCAGAACAATTTTATATTCCCTTGTTTTTTCATCGGTAACAATCTTCTGGTTGGCATTGGAGACCATTTTAAACCCCTGTGCATTTTGGGTTAATGTAAAATTTGAATCATTGATTTTAACAAAAGTTCTTCCCATCAGAATTTTTTCCAGGGATTTATAGTCGATGAAGTTTACATTCAGTAAATTATTGAGGTAATCAAAATCTGAATCGATATATGTTTTACTGGTCTTATCCTGGCCTTTAATCCCCTCCGGAGTAGCAATTCCTCTGGCTACATTAAATAGAAGGGCCTGAAGGTTCATCCAGACTTTTTTATCATTTTCAATATAAATGGTAGCATCAAGAGTCGGAATAAAGCTCCCTGTCTGTACGTTTACTTTACTGTTTATTTTAATCTGCTCAAATTTGGGAGGGATAAGCACATGTTCAAAAAAGGTGTATTTGTCTCTCACAGATTCACCGTTATCTTTGGATTTTCTACCATCTTCTGAAACTACAGTGCTGTCCTGCACATTGCCGCTGTTGTTTTTTGCGGCATTTCTTGTTTTGCACGATGATAAGGTAAGAAGTACTAAAAGTATCAGGATACAGTTTTTCATGTGTTTATCTTTCAAATTAAAGAATACTTTGCAATATTAACGCCAAACCACACAAAATCTTTTGTGTGGCTTGGATTATCTTGTTTGGGAATAATAAGTTTTGGTTTATTTAGATAAAAAATCCAGTACGGAATAATCACCTAAAGAAATTTCTCTTGCAACACCGAAATACTGCGCCGAATTTCCAATCATGGAATTGGAAAGATTTCCGTGATTGATTCTTGTATTCTCCTGAATCAGGGAATTCTCAATATTGGAGTTAACAATTATTGTATTATTTCCTAATGATACTCCCGGGCCTACTTTTGAGTTGGATATTTTTACATTCTCTCCAATAAAGCAAGGCTGGATAATCAGTGAATTTTCAATAACAGCCGAAGCAGGATATTTCATCATTTCTTCTCTTTCGTATTCAAGAATTTTGCTGTTGGTTTCTACGGTTGCATTTTTGTTTCCGCAGTCCATCCAGTCATTTACCTTTCCTAAAGTGAATTTTGCCCCTTTGGCTCTTAAGTTTTCCAAAGCCATGGTTAATTGGTATTCACCGCCGTTTTTAATATCGTTATCAATGATATGGTTGATCTCATCCATCAGCTTTTCAGCACTGTTGAAATAATAGATCCCGATGATGGCAAGATCAGAAACAAAAGTCTGAGGTTTCTCTACGAAATCTGTAATAAAACCGTAATTGTCCAGTTTTACCACACCAAAAGCAGACGGATCTTCTACACTTTTGACCCAGATCACACCATCTGAATTTTTATCCAGCTGGAAGTCTGCACGGAAAAGAGTATCCGCAAAGGCAATGACCACATCTCCTTGCATGGAAGCTTCTGCACACTTGATAGCATGAGCTGTTCCCAGAGGATCATTCTGATAGTATATGCTTCCTTTTGCACCCAGTTTTTCTGCGATATGGATTAACGATTTTTCGATCTCAGGTCCGAAATCTCCGATGATAAATGC
The DNA here is from genome assembly GCF_009602705.1 of Chryseobacterium vaccae. Lineage (NCBI taxonomy): Bacteria > Pseudomonadati > Bacteroidota > Flavobacteriia > Flavobacteriales > Weeksellaceae > Chryseobacterium > Chryseobacterium vaccae. Next base: position 3,981,355 of record NZ_VSWH01000001.1, read on the forward strand.
TACTTCTTCAATAGGTTCTCCCGCTACTTTAGCAATATCTTCCACCAGTCTCTGAACAATTGGTTTTCCGGCAATAGGAATAAGAGGTTTGGGAACAGTAAGAGTATGTGGACGTAATCTGGAACCGCGTCCAGCCATAGGAACAATTATTTTCATAGACTATTTAAGAATGTTTTTTTATGTTAGTTAGTTTGATTTGTAAGGTTAAAGATAGCAATTAAAACCTTCCGTATGATATGATTTATATCCGTGGAAAATTGTTAATTAATAACAGGCTTGAAAAGCATCAAATTAAAGACCAAAGCCTAAGACCTTTTTATAATTCTGGATAATATCGCCTTTTCCTTATAAGCTACCAGTCCTATAAAAAGAAGAAGGAACAGGTTACTCACCAGATAATTGGTTCTGAACTCATAAAAAGACAGCAGTGAGAACCCGACAGTAAAGGCCAAATACATTAATATTTTCCCTGTATTATAATGAATAGGGTACTGTTTCTGCCCCCATACATAGGAAATAATCATCATCGACATGAAGGTTACCAAGGCAGCAACTGCACTGGCCCAATATCCGTACTTTGGAATGAACAGGAAGTTGATGAGGATCGTAATACATGCTCCTATGATTGATATATAGAGTCCTACCCGTGTCTGATCTGATAGCTTATACCATATAGACAGGTTAAGATATATTCCTAAAAATAAAGCGCCCAGCATTACAAAAGGAATGATTTCAATTCCTTCATAATAAAGCGGATTTCCTAGGTATTTTTCAGAGATCCACTGAAGGTTGACCATCAGCCCCATATAAATAATGCAGCTGCAAATGACGAAAACATCCATCAGTACGGCATACGTTTTATGAGAGTCTTTATTCTTAAAGCTTGAAAAGAAATAAGGTTCAATACCCAGCTGATAAGCCTGCCTGAAAACAGTAATAAAAGTTGCTATTTTATACACAGCTCCATAAACCCCTATCTGATGACGGGCCTGGTTCTCCGGAAGTAAATATTTCAAAAACTGTCTGTCCAGGGTCTGATTAACAATACCTGCTAATCCTGCAATCATTACAGGCCATGAATAGTTCATAATCCTTTTCCATAAATTGAAATCGAATTTGGAGATGCTGAAGCTGAAAAATTCCTTTCCTACAATTAAAAGAGTGATGATACTTTGGATAAGGTTGGCCACAAAAACATAACCTACCCCGAAATCCGGATTGTATTTCAGTCCGAATATGCCTTCAGGATGCTTAGGAAGCCATCGGATAAAAAATACAACCAGCAGGAAATAAACTACAGAACCGGCTACCTTGGAAAGCATATACTTAAAAGGTTTGCCCTGAAGTCTTAATATTGCAGACGGAATCGTGGAAAAAGCATCTAATGACAGAATGAATAAGAAAATGATAAGAAAATTGACCTGATCCGGAGTTTCAAAGGCCTGCGCCAACTGATACCTGAATACATACCCTAAGATAAGGTAAATAAGACCTACGCTGATGATACTTACCGAGCAAGTGGAGATTAATGTTTTTTTATCAATATTATCCTCCTGTGCAAACCTGAAAAAAGAAGTTTCCATACCATGGGTGAGTAATACGGTAATTACCCCTGCAATGGAATACCAGTCTACAAAGGGAGACGATGCAGCAGGTCCAAAAAATTTTGTGACAATGGGTGCGACGATGAAAGGAAAAATACGCACCAATACAGAACTCAGTCCATATACAGCAGTCTGCCCAAATAATTTCTTATACAAATCGAAAATTTTATGCAAATGTAAATATTTAGAAATTGATTTTTAACGAGCGTCTTTAAATTCATTCATAAATCTTAATTTTGTTTTTTATAGAAGCTGAAGAGTAGAAGCTGGAACTCTGTAATGACATTTTATATTGACAGCACAAAACTTTTCTGGCTTCTGATATGTAACATCTAATTTCTAAAAAGTACAATGAAAATCCTTATCAAAAATGTAAAAATCGTTAACGAGGGCCAAATCTTTGATGGCGATGTTTTAATAGAAAATGACCTCATCTCTAAAATAGATTCCCAAATTTCCGAAGATGCAGACCAGATTATTGACGGCTCCGGAAAATATCTTCTTCCGGGTGTTATTGATGACCAGGTACATTTCAGAGAACCGGGACTGACGCACAAAGGAGATATTGAAAGTGAATCCAGAGCAGCGATTGCAGGAGGAATAACCAGTTTTATCGATCAGCCGAATACGGTTCCTAATGCAGTTACGCAGGAATTATTGGCCAATAAATATGAGATCGCTTCTCTAAAAGCATACGCCAACTACGGTTTTATGATGGGAGGAACTAATGATAACCTTGAAGAAGTTTTAAAGACCAATCCCAGAAATGTTCCGGGAATTAAGTTGTTTTTAGGTTCCTCTACAGGAAATATGCTGGTTGATAATCCTGAAACTCTTGAGAATATTTTCAGCAGCACAAAAATGCTGATTGCTGTTCATTGTGAAGATGAAGCAACAATTAAAGCCAATACTCAAAAATATATTGATGAATACGGTGAAGATATTCCTGTAAAATTCCATCATCTGATCAGAAGTGAAGAAGCCTGCTATAAATCTTCTTCAAAGGCGATTGAACTGGCGGAAAAAACAGGAGCAAGACTTCATGTTTTCCATCTTTCAACAGCAAAAGAGACTGCACTTTTCAGAAATGATATTCCGTTAAAAGATAAAAAAATTACCGCAGAGGTTTGTGTTCATCATTTAACATTTACCAATGAAGATTATGAAACCAAAGGCGGTTTAATCAAATGGAACCCTGCAGTAAAAACCCAACAGGATAAAGATGGTCTTTGGGAAGCTCTTCTGGACGGAAGAATTGATGTGATTGCAACTGATCATGCGCCGCATACTGCTGAGGAAAAAGAGAATAAATATTTAAAATGTCCATCCGGGGCACCTCTGGTACAGCACTCTTTGCCTGTGATGCTGGAGAATTACAGAAATGGTAAAATATCTCTGGAAAAAATCGTTGAAAAAATGTCCCATAATCCGGCCATTCTTTTCAGAGTTGAAAAAAGAGGATTTATTAAAGAAGGCTACAAAGCAGATTTGGTTTTAGTAGATTTAAATGCAGACTGGACCGTTGCCAAAGATAACCTTCTGTACAAATGTGGCTGGAGCCCGTTGGAGGGAATGAATTTACATTCTAAAGTAACCCATACCTTTGTGAACGGACATCTTGTTTATGACAACGGGAAGATAGCCGAAGGGAAATTCGGGGAAAGGCTGCTTTTTGAAGTGGAATAAAATTCGGAAAGACAAAAATATAAAAAGGCCAATCTGCATATCGCGGATTGGCCTTTTCATTTTATCAGACTATTACTTTTGGGGTTTAGGGCCCATATGAAATGTCAGTTTTCCGCCTTTTATCATCTCTGAATGTTTCAGTGTAAAATCTTTGATCTCTTTGCCGTTTAAAACAACTTTCTGAACGTATACATTTTTTTGACTTTGATTGATTGCCTCTATCTCAAAAATCTTTCCGTTTTCCAGGTTAAGGATGGCGTGATCAACAGCCGGACTTCCTATTGAATAGTCTTCAGACCCCGGAGCTACAGGATAAAAACCAAGAGAACTTAAAATATACCAGGCACTCATCTGTCCTGCATCATCGTTGCCACCAAGACCATCCGGAGTGGCTTTATACTGCATTTCCAGAATACGTCTGATCTGGGCCTGCGTTTTCCATGGCTGGCCTGCCCAGTTATAAAGATAAGCCACATGGTGAGCTGGTTCGTTGCCATGAACATAACCACCGATAATTCCTTCACGGGTAATATCTTCTGTATCGGCAAAAAACTCATCAGGAAGATGCATGGTGAACAGCTCATCCAGCTTTGACGCAAATTTTTTCTTTCCACCCATCGCATTGATCAGCTCATTAGGGTTTTGTGGGACAAAGAAACTGTAGTTCCATGAGTTTCCTTCAATGAAGCCCTGTCCGTGGGTGCTCAATACATCAAAATCTTTTTTGAAGCTTCCGTCTGCCAGGCGGGGTCTCATAAAGCCGATGCCTGGATCAAAATTATTTTTCCAGTTTTCAGACCGTTTGATAAACTGATTATAGATCTCTGTTTCTCCCAGGTGTTTGGCAAGTTGTGCAATGGCCCAGTCGTCGTATGCATACTCTAATGTATTGGAAACGGATGTTCCATTCTTTTCAGCAGGAATGTATCCTTTATCAATATAATATCCTATTCCTTCATAATCTCTTTTGTTGGCAGTAGCAATACAGGCTTTTAATGCTTCTTTGGCATCACCGTTGTAATTTCCTTTGATAATGGCATCTGCAACAACGCTTACACTGTGATAACCGCTCATACACCAGTTATCATTGGCGTAATGCGACCATATCGGCAGCATTTTCATGGAAAATTGATTATAATGAGCCATCATGGATTTAACCATATCATTGTTCCGTTTGGGCTGGATGATATTGAATAAAGGATGAAGGGCACGGTAAGTATCCCAGATTGAAAATGTAGTATAATTGGTAAAGCCTTCCGCTTTGTGGATATTCTGATCCAGACCTTTGTATTCTCCGTTGATATCCATATAGGTAGTAGGACTGATAAAAGTGTGATACAGGGCAGTATAAAAATTGACTTTTTCAGTTTCAGAACCTTTGATGATCATTTTATTCAGTTCTTTATTCCATTCTTCCTGAGCTTTTGCTTTCACCTGGTCAAAGGATAATGTGCCTGTTTCCTTTTCCAGATTTTCCAGAGCGTTGGTTTGGCTGACTGGTGAAATGGCCAGTTTGATTTCAATAGCTTCCTGTTCTTTAGTATCAAAATCAAAATACATTTTTAAGTTGTTGCCTGCGATCTCCGGGAAATTTTTTGTCTGATCAAATTTTCTCCAGAATCCTTTGTAAGGCTGCTGTCCGTCATAATTTTTCTGTCCGTAAGATTTGAAAGGCTTTGAAAACTTCATGGCAAAATAAACCGTTCTCGTTCTGGCCCAGCCGTTGGTTTGGCGGTAACCAGTCACAGTTCCGTCATTTTCTACCCGTACATAGGTCCAGATATTTTTACCCTCATAATTATAAATTCCGGCGGTAAGATCTAAGATGATATGCGCCTGATCAGATTGGGGAAAGGTATACCGATGAACTCCGGTTCTTGCAGATGCAGTCAGTTCTGCCAGAATATTGTAGTCATCAAGTTTTACTTTATAATATCCGGCCTCGGCTTTTTCATTCTGATGAGAAAATCGGCTTCTGTATCCGCTTTCGGGATGGGAGGCAGTGCCTGGATTTAGCTGAAGCTTTCCAACGGTTGGCATAATCAGGAAATCTCCAAGATCTGAATGTCCGGTTCCGCTGAAATGAGTAGAGCTGAATCCCGTAATGGTTTTATCTTCATAACGGTATCCTGCACAATATTTATAAACCTCACCGTTGTATTTGCCGTTAAGCTCATAAGAAATGGTATCCGTCTCCGGGCTCAGCTGGACAGCTCCGAAAGGAACAGTCGCTCCGGGATACGTATGACCCATTTTTTCGGTACCGATTAACGGGTTGACATATTGGATTAATTTTTCAAATTTTTGAGCAGGAAGGCTTACGCTGAACAATAAAAGAAAGATAAAAACAGATGGAGTGGTTCCGTGATTTTTCATTAATGCCGAATTTTCAGAGATTAAAATTAATTAAAAATCAGAGAAAAACGGTTTAATAGGTTATTTCTTTTCCAGTTGCGGCTCTCTTTATCTTATGTTTTTTCGGAAAATCGGAACCCTATTCCATGGAGGTTTTCAATCAGGATATTCTGTTCACCGGCAAGAACTTTCCGTAATCTGGAAATAAATACATCCAGGCTCCGTCCCATAAAGTAGTCATCGTCTCCCCAAATGGCTTTCAGGATGTCCTGTCTCTTAACAACCGTGTTTTTGTGACGGATAAAATACAACAGCAGTTCAGATTCCCTCTGGGTAAGGGCGATGCTGCCTTCATGATCTTGTAAAGTATAGTTTCTGGGATCAAAATCGAATTTTCCAACTTTGTATTTCAGCGGAAAATGATCTGTTTTCTTCGTGCGCTTCAGGAAAACTTCAATTTTCAGGATTAATTCCTCAATGCTGAATGGCTTAACAAGGTAATCATCAGCACCAATCTTAAGACCTTTGATCCTGTCTTCTTTTAAAGCTTTTGCAGAAATAAAAATAATAGGAATATCAGAGTTCTTGCTGCGGATATACTGGGCCAGTTCAAATCCATTAAGTTCAGGCATCATAATATCCAGCAGGCAGATGTCAAAACTTTGGCTGTTGAAGGCTTCAAGGGCAGATTTACCGTCCGGGCAGCAATGGATGTCATAATAACTTTCCAGGCTGTCCTGAATCAGGAAAGCGATTGTTTTGTCGTCTTCGGCATATAAAATTTTAGATTTCTCCATTACTTCTCCATTATTAATTTAAAAGGGGGAAAAAGATCGTGATAGTAATTCCCTGGTCTGTATTATTTTCAACTGAAATTTTCCATCCATGCTGCTGGACGATTTTCTTTACATAAAATAATCCTAATCCGAAACCAGTGACCTCATCGCTCTTTTGGGTACTCACCCTGTAAAATTTATCAAAAATATGAGGAATATTTTTAGCAGGAATCCCCATTCCATTGTCTTTAAACTTTAAATATAAACCTTTTGAATCTTTATGAGATGAAATGGTAATCTCGGGGTGCTTTTCACAATACTTCACAGAGTTGTCTAAAATGTTGTATATGATGTTGGTAAAGTGGAATTCATCCGCCATTACAGATACATTATTTTCAATATCTACACGAATGCTGAGGTTTTCATTCTTTTGTTCTATAGTCTCTGCAATTTCCTGAACAAACGGAAGCAGTATGATCTTCTGAAGCTTTAATGATAGTCCTGAAGTATCAGTTCTGGCAATATTCAATATTTTCTCAATATGGCTGTTGAGCTTGTGGCTTTGGTTGATGATAATGGAAGTATACGTCTGAAGTTTGGTGTTCTCCTGTATCGCATTCTGTTTGTTGAGTGCTTCTGAAGCAAGAAGAATAGATGACAGCGGAGTCTTGAACTCGTGGGTCATATTATTGATGAAATCGCGTTGCAACTCAGAGAATTTTTTCTGCTGAATAATGGTATAGATGGAATAGACATATACTAAAAGAATGATAATGAGAGCAAACGTGAGTAAATACCAGAACCTTAACGAGCTGATCAGATAAGTGGTTTTATCCGGAAATCGTATGGAAAAATAATACGTCAGATTCTTATGTTTTGGAAAACTAATCCCTTTATTATTGGAGCTTTCCTGATTTTTAGGAATGTATTTTCCATAAATCATTTTATCGCTGTGGCAGTTGTATAAGGCATATACATAATCGGTATTGATCTGAAAGCGGTTAAATTCCGTCTTCAGGTAATGTTCAAGAACTACAGGGTGAAATTCATTGTTAATATTAACCACATAGTAATCATTAGCGATATTCTGTACCGGGTTTTCAGTGAAAGACGTTTTCCCTTCGGATAATTTCTCCACGACCTCCAGTAAAGCAATATTTACTTTTTGATTAAATTTTTTATCCTCAAGGTTATAAGCCTGGCGGGTCCAGAGAAGCTGGGCTATTAAAATCCCGATAATAGCAACAAACCCGAGCGTTATAATAATATTGAGTCTTTTTATTTCCATTTTCCTAAACAATATTATCTAAAAATATCTATATATCTTTTATCATTAACAACTCGTTAACAAATGTTTGATAGCAGTTAACAACTTCTGTCGGTTTTCCGCTCTATATTTGTTATACCAAAAATAAATAAAGAATTCCTTTGATCTTTTAACTATAAAATTTATATACATGAAAAAATTAACTATCTCTGCACTTTTGGCTGTTTTTGCCTTCTCTCCGTTTTATGCTAATGTATCGGCTACAGAAAACCCTGCTGTGGTAAAAATGATTGCAGATGCTGTTAAATGGAAATCAGAATCTATTGATGTTGGAAATATTCCTCAGGGAAAACCAAAGTTAATCAGATTTGAATTTACCAACACTACTTCAAAGCCAATCATTATTGAGAATGTAGCACCATCATGTGGATGCACAACCGCAGATTACACCAAAGAACCTATTGCGCCAGGGAAAAAAGGGTTTGTAGAAGCAAGCTATAATGCAGCAGCAGCGGGCCCATTTATCAAAAACGTAAATGTAACGACAAGCGACAGTAAAACTCCTAAAACACTTTCATTTAAAGGAGTGGTTGTTGCATAATTAATTTTTAAAACAATAAAACAAAGCTGTTTCACAACAATGAAACGGCTTTTTGTTTTAATTATACCGTCGTTATTATCTCCCGCATAATTTTTAAAATCAACCGCAAGAATAATTGTATTAAATTTACATAGTAAGCATTTAGCGATCTCATGTTTATTTTATAGCTGCTCTGATATGGTCTGTAGAATCTACGTGATAAACTGTATTTAAAATAATAACATTTATGAATATGTACACACAACCAATGCTGCGTGAAGGCGCATTGAAAGATAAAGTAGCTATTGTAACAGGAGGCGGAAGCGGACTGGGAAAAGCGATGACTAAATATTTTCTGGAGCTGGGAGCCAAAGTGGTAATCACTTCCCGCAACCTTGAAAAACTCCAGGCTACTGCGAAAGAACTGGAAGAAGAAACCGGTGGAAAAGTGCTTTCCGTATCCTGTGACGTCAGAAACTGGGATGAGGTAGAAGCTATGAAAGAAGCAGCTTTAAAAGAATTCGGAAGAATTGATATTTTATTGAACAATGCAGCAGGAAATTTTATTTCCCCAACCGAAAGACTGACACATTCTGCATTTGATTCTATCCTGGATATTGTTTTAAAAGGAACCAAGAACTGTACACTATCTATAGGAAAACACTGGATTGATTCTAAAACGCCGGGAACCGTTCTGAATATTGTGACAACATATGCGTGGACAGGTTCTGCTTATGTAGTTCCTTCAGCATGTGCCAAAGCAGGAGTTCTGGCTATGACAAGATCGCTTGCCGTAGAGTGGGCAAAATATGGAATCCGCTTCAACGCCATCGCACCGGGACCTTTCCCTACCAAAGGAGCATGGGACAGGCTGCTTCCGGGAGATCTTCAGGAAAAATTCGATATGAGGAAAAAAGTTCCTTTAAGAAGAGTAGGTGAACATCAGGAGCTGGCCAACCTTGCGGCCTATCTGGTTTCAGATTATTCGGCTTATATGAATGGAGAAGTCGTGACAATAGATGGCGGAGAATGGCTGCAGGGAGCAGGAGAGTTTAATATGCTTGAAGATATTCCTAAGGAAATGTGGGATGCCCTTGAAGCAATGATCAAGGCAAAAAAATCCAATTAAAATAAAAATAAACTAAAAAAGATCCCGGAGTGTAACGATTCCGGGATTTTTTATAACTTATACCCTGAATTTACTAAATTTTTTCAAATGAATTTTAAGCTCCCAGGTCTTGTTGCTGCGGCTGCAGTTTTTCTTTTATCAGGAACAGCCTTAGCACAAGAAGCTCCAAAATACAGTTATGTAGAAGCATTTAAACCTTTCTTTTATCCACAGACAGGAACAGAAACCCGGTCTGCAAGCGGACAGCCCGGGCATGCCTATTGGCAGAACTCTGCAGATTACAACCTGAATGTTTCACTGAATGAAACCAAAAACGAAATTTCCGGTACCGCTGAAATTACCTATACCAATAACAGCCCTGATAAATTAGGGTTTCTCTGGCTGCAGCTGGATCAGAACCTGTTTGCAGAAGATTCCAGAGGAAATGCTTTGGTTCCGCTTTCGGGAAGCCGAAACGGAGCCCGTGGCGAAAAACTGGAGGGAGGTTATAAGATCAAATCCGTAAAACTGGACGGAAAAGAAGTAAAATATACCATTATGGACACCCGGATGCAGATTGACCTTCCAAATGAACTTAAAGCCAAAGGAGGTAAAGCTAAAATTGCCATCGAATATTCATTTATCTCTCCTGAATACGGTTCTGACAGGATGGGAGTTCAGAAAACCAAAAATGGTAAAATCTTTACCATGGCACAATGGTATCCGAGAATGTGCGTGTATGATGACGTAATGGGCTGGAATACCCTGCCTTATCTTGGAGCATCAGAGTTTTATCTGGAATACGGGAATATTACAGCCAATATAACCGTTCCTGCCAATCATTATGTAGTAGCTTCCGGAGAACTTCTGAATGCTAAAGATGTTTACAGCAAAGAAGAGAATAACCGCTGGCAGCAGGCAAAGGACAGCGATAAAACAGTAATGATCCGTACAGAATCCGAGATCGGAAAAAATCAGACTTCAGGAACAAAAACATGGAAGTTTAAAATTGAACAGACCCGTGATTTTGCCTGGGCTTCTTCACCTGCATTCATTCTGGATGCTGCAAAAATAAACCTTCCGAGCGGTAAAAAATCACTGGCTATATCAGCTTATCCTGCTGAAAGCGGAGGAGAGAAAGCCTGGGGCAGATCTACGGAATATACAAAGGCTGCTATAGAGCATTATTCTCAAAAATGGTATGAATATACTTATCCTGCGGCCACTAATGTTGCAGGAAACGAAGGAGGAATGGAATATCCGGGAATTGTGTTCTGCCATATGGATTCTGCAGGAGAAGATCTTTGGGGAGTAACAGATCATGAATTCGGGCACAACTGGTTCCCAATGATCGTTGGTTCAAATGAAAGGCTTTTTGCCTGGATGGATGAAGGTTTCAACACCTTTATTAATGAGTTATCCACAAAAGCATTCAACAATGGGGAATACTATAAAAAGAAAGACCTGGCCAGAACCGGAAGTTTCATGATGGGGGATAACCTGGAACCTGTGATGGTAGGTCCTGATAACATGAAAGAAAGAAGCATCGGAGCTTTGGCTTACTATAAACCGGGGCTTGGGCTTGAAATTTTAAGGGAGGCCGTTTTGGGACCTGAAAAATTTGACAAAGCTTTTAAAACCTATATTGATCGCTGGGCCTTCAAACATCCTACCCCTTGGGATTTCTTCCATACAATGGAAAACGTTTCCGGAGAGGAACTCAGCTGGTTCTGGAGAGGATGGTTTATCAACAAATGGAAGATTGATCAGTCGGTGAAAGAGGTAAAATATGTCAATGGTGATTTTAAAAACGGAGCGCAGATTACCGTTGAAAACCTGGGACAGCTGCCAATGCCAACGACCGTTCAGTTAAAATTCAAAGACGGAACCAAACAAACTGTAAAAATTCCTGTTGAAATCTGGAAACGAAATACAGAATGGACCTTCAGAGTTAATTCCACTAAAGAAATTACGGAAGTAATGCTGGATCCGGATTCCGTAGTTCCGGACGTCAATACTAAAAACAATACCTGGACACCGGCATAAATATTCTGCTGGTATAGGATAAGAATATATCAATGATCAAAAGCCTGAGCTTCACAACCGTGAACTCAGGCTTTTATTTTTTAGGGTGTTTTTCCGGGGCAGATCGAGGGGTTTTCCTGTAGTGTTTTGATTATTAGTGGGATAATTTTGCCCCACAGTATTAATTTAAAAACAAAAGAACATGGAAACATTAAAATCGGTGCTTGAAGCAAGCCACACCAAAAAAACAAAAAATGAGCTGATCGACCTTCTGTCAGGAGTAGAAAAAGTTCTTACTCCGGCAGTTTACGAAAAAGTTTCAGGAATAGAGACTTCAGAATTGGCAACCCTTACCAATAAAGAGCTCTTGAATATCGTGGAGGATTTCAAAAAGAATTATGATGAAAAGTGGGAAAAATCTTTTTCCGGAGCATCTGCAGAACTTATGAAGCTTATTGCCGGTAAAATGGCTGCCGATGAAGAGATTTTCAAAACTTCAGACGCTGCCAGCGCAGATTTTGCTGCAGAACTGGGAAGTATTGATTTTGCCACCATTATCGGCGGACCTTTGGATGCCTGCGTAAAAGCACAGTCTAATGCCTCTATTGCTACCGTTAATTTCATCAATGAAGTAGGTTTTGAGCTTACAGATCCTGCCAATGCAGCCAGTCCGAAAAAACTGAGAATGGCAGAATTTAAATACAAAAAAAATATTCCGAATCCGGATTTTAAACCTGATGAGGCGGTAAGCGCAACTAATCCTAAGACTATTCCTGATGATGTGGAAATCACAGTGCCTTTTATTGCGCTGCTGAACGTTCCAAGCTTTAGAATTGAAACCTGTGAGGTAGATTTTAACGTTAAACTTAATTCGACTTACACCAAAGATGTAAGTGATGAATTTGGAATCAATGCCGGAGTTTCCGGAGGATGGGGACCTGTAAAATTCAAAGTGGATGTTTCATACAAAAGAACTTCCAGTACAGGAATTAAAGTGGAAAAAGAATACTCTCTGGGAGTAAAAGTACGGGCTACCAATGATGAAATGCCGGCAGGACTTGAAAAAGTTCTTGGACTTCTTTCACAATAACAATTTTTACGAAAATGATCAAATTATCAGATTACCTGGATTATCTCAATAACGAGATAATTCAGGCTCGTAAAAAAGCTGATGAGAATGCTGTTCTTATTGCAAAAGAATATGCCAAGCATGAGTACCTTAAATATTTTAAGGTTCCACGTTATGCCCTGCCCAGTGTAAAGATGGATATTCCCATTAAGATTACCGATATAGATTCGGCTCCCAAATACAATTTTAAGCTGAACCAGGATCAGTTTGTCTCGGAAATGAACGAAAGAATCCAGCTGGTGAATAAAGAGAAAAAACTGAATATTCCTGTAATTACCAAAAGACAGATTCAGACGGAAGAATTTAAAACATTGTTCAGTAAACTGGAAAAGAACGACCAGAAGTTCGGGAAGCTGCCTGCCAATGAAGTGCTTAAACTGGATCTCAGAAACAGAATAAAAGTTCTCAATAGCGGAATTTTCCGCCCTCAGGACGGAACAGGAGAAGAGGAAATTGATGAGCTGAAAGAAATCTTTTCAAAGGTTTTACTGAATAAATATACACTGGTGAATGCAAAGCTGAACAACATTTACATAGATCCCAATACATCAGCAGCAGAAGATAAAGACAAATTATTCATCAACCTTCATGTGGAAATGGAGGAAGAAGGAATAAGGATTGTGTCATACAAAGATAAAGACGGCAACGAAATAGAACAGATAACTTTTGAATAATGCAGGAACTTATTCATTACACCGTACAGAAAATCAAAAAACTTCTCGAGCATTTCAATGAAGTTCAGGCTTTATACCTGTCAAAATCGTTTGACTTTGATGCCCGGCTGGAAGCTTTTCTCAACGAGGTTCTGGAATATTTCCGTACAAAAGGAAGTACCACTCATGAATCTGAAGTTTTGAAGATCATGAGTATGGTTGCAACCGTGAAAAGAAGCTTTAATCCCATAAAAATGGAGAAAATAACGGCTGGAAAACGTGATCTTCTCTGGGGATTTTCATTCAATGGAATGGAAAGTATTTATGACATTCTGATGGAAATATACGCTAAGGAAAACAAAAAGCTGGACGATGCGGAAGAACTTATTTCCGGAATCATTGTTTCACTATACCAGAACGGGATTCTGGATGATGAAAAACTGAAGGAAATGGATTCTGTTTCGAAGATTGAAAGTTTCTGGACCTCACTGGTAACACAGAATACAGCCATCTCCGGAATTAATAAGAAGCTCAGACTAACCATTATTCCGGAAGATATTTTCCTCATTCTGGAAAAAATATTTCAGAAGTTAATTTAAAAAAAGATCATTATGGAAACCGGAAGATATATTGTGCTGCTGAAAGACCAGCAGAAAGCATCGCTCAAAAAAATTGAGAAAGAGCTGGAAGTAAATATTACCTCTTCAGAACTTCTTTCCAAAGAAAACCGTGCTTATGATATTATTGATCAGGATAACAGTGTACTGTACAAAAACCTGGGAGTCCTCGTTGTGGAGAATATGGATGAAGAGCAATTGAAAAGTGCGGTGAAAAACGCATCAAACTCTATTGTTTATTATGAAAAAGAACGGGAGTTTTTCCCGGCAGATGAATTACAGCTGATCAATGAACTTAAAAAACAGTCAGCTGGAATCGCAGAAAAAATTTCAGAACTTGAAAAATACATGACCAATAAACCATTGCCACAAAAGTCTTTGGTTGAAATGGAATGGGGTTTGAAAGCTATCGGACTGGAAAATGCTCAATATTCTGGAAAGGGTATTGATATCTGTATACTGGATACAGGTCTTCAGCTTTCTCATTCTGATTTTTCATCCCGGGAAATTGAAGGTAAATCCTTCATTGACGGAGAAGACTGGAACAGAGATCCCAACGGGCATGGTACCCACTGTGCAGGTGTTGCTTCAGGAAATATCCGAAATGACATCGGAAAACGTTACGGAATTGCCAAAGACTGCAATCTGAAAATTGCGAAAGTACTGTCAGATAGCGGAAGGGGCACTACGAGCAGTGTGATTGATGCGATAGACTGGGCTATTACGAAAAAGTTCAGGATCCTGTCTCTTTCACTGGCTGCTCCTGTAAAACTTAATGATTCACCTTCAGTTCTTTTTGAAACGATAGGGGAAAGAGCATTGGAAAATAACTGTCTTATCATAGCTGCGGCAGGAAATGATAGCAGCAGACCGCAGATTCCGCAGCCCGTTTCAATGCCGGCCAATTCAAAATCTATCATGGCGGTTGCAGCAATTGACGGACAGATGAAGGTGGCCAGGTTTTCAAATGCAGGACTTAATCCTTCAACAGGAGGCAATGTCAATGTCTGTGCTCCCGGAGTGGATATTGTAAGTACTTATCCTAAAAATTCAAAAAATAAAAATAATCTGTATTATGCTATGAGCGGAACCAGTATGGCTGCCCCTCATGTTACCGGGCTTGCGGCTTTGTATATGGAACAGTTTCCGGATAAATCGGCAAAAGAAATCTGGGAACTTATTGAAAAGAAAGCCAGACCTATCGAAGGCATAAAATACAGAGACATAGGAAACGGTTTAATACAGATATAAATATGATCACCTACCTTGCTGTTTTAAAGAAAGATATAAATTTAAAAAAACTTGAAGCGCTCCTCAAAACTAAAGCAATCATGCTTACTGCTCATTATAAAACCATAGGGGTTGTAAAGCTTGAAAGTGAGCTGCCGTTTTTGAAAACTGAATTTCAGGATTATTTTATATCTATAGAAGAAGAAAAAGATAATTTAACAATATAATCATATCAATAAAGCTTCCCTGTCGCAGAGAAGTTTTATTTTTGTCTCTTATTGATAAAATAAGCTTATGAATTTCAGATTTTCAATGATTCTCCTGATGTTTTTTGCATTGGGATTTTCACAGGACCTTACCGTAATGAGTTTCAACATCAGGCTGAATGTAGCATCAGACAAAGATAATGCATGGCCGGAAAGAAAGCAGGATGTTGCAGATCTGCTCACCTATTATCATCCTGATTATTTCGGAGTACAGGAAGCACTTCCTGAGCAGATGAAAGATATTAAAAACGGACTTAAGAATTATGATTATGTGGGTGTAGGAAGAGATGACGGAAAGGAAAAAGGTGAATTTTCTGCTATTTTTTACAATACAAAGAAACTTGAAGTGGTGAGGTCCGGAACATTCTGGCTATCTGAAACTCCGGAGAAACCGTCAAAAGGCTGGGATGCCGCATTGAACAGAATCTGTACCTATGCTGTTTTTAAAGATAAAAAGTCTAAAAAAGAATTTCTGGCGATGAATCTTCATTTCGATCATGTTGGTAATGTAGCGAGAGTGAAGTCTGCTGATCTGATCCTGAAGAAGATCAAAGAAATCAATCCTAAAAACCTTCCGGTAACGTTAAGCGGAGACTTCAACCTGACCGATGATACGGAACCTGTAAAGATCCTTTCACAGAACCTGAAAGACAGCTTTTACCACTCAGAAACGAAACATTACGGTCCGATAGGAACGTTCACCGCATTCAATGTAAATGAAATACCAAAAGACAGAATTGACTATATTTTTGTAAAAGGATTCAAAATAAAGTCACACAGACATATCAACGACAGAAGGGAAAATCTGTTGTATCCTTCAGATCACTTTCCTGTTTTGACAGAGCTTTCCTTTTAAACTGAATTAGTATCTGGGAAAATCAATTTCAAATCCGATTCCTCTGAGGGATTGGATTTTTATTTCAGGATCATGGATGAAATATTTCCTAAGTCTGCTGATGAATACATCAAGGCTTCTTCCCGTAAAATAATCATTGGTTTCCCAAAGGGTATCCAGAATGTCATCTCTTTTGATGGTACTTTGATTATGCTTCAGAAGATAGAGCAGAAGTTCCTGCTCACGGGCTGTAAGGCGAATATTTCCTTCATGATGGGAAAGCAGAAGTTTGTCTGTATCGAGGGAATAAGTGCCGATTTTTATCATTTGTGGAAAAGTCGCCGGCTGGATTCTTTTCAGGATATTCCGGAGCCGCAAAACAAGTTCTTCCGGATCGCAGGGCTTGGCAATATAATCATCAGCTCCAATCTTTAGGCCTGTAAGACGATCTATTTTCTGGTTTTTGGCAGTCAGAAAGAGAAGCGGAAAATCATTTTTCTCTTTTAGTATCATTTTGGCCAGAGAAAATCCATCAATATTCGGCATCATAATATCCAGAATCCCGATATGAAAAAGAAAACCTGATTTTAAAAGAGGCAGAATATCCTCAGGATTCTGAAACCACGTTACCTCAAAATCTTCCAGTTCAAGATACTGTTTCAGAATCATTCCGAAATCCGGATCGTCTTCTGCCAAAAGGATTTTAGTTTTCATAAGGAAGGATTATTTTAAAGGTGGTTCCCATTTCAGGGTGGCTTGAAACATCAATTTTTCCGTGATATTTATTTACAATGTTTTTAACAAAGTAGAGCCCGAGCCCGAGGCCTTTGCTGTTGTGAATATTATTGGACTGAACCCGGTAAAATTTTTCAAAAATATTTTTAAGTTCCTTTTTTTCTATGCCCTGCCCGTTATCCGTTACTTCTATTTCTACATGTTCCGTAAGCCTGTTGATGTTGATTTTTACAACTGAAGAGCCATATTTTACGCTGTTTTCACATAGGTTTTTGATAACGGTTTCCATCAGGTTTTTATCAAAAGGAAGTACACCTGAAATATGATTCTTCAGTTCGAAATTAATCTGAGGATAAGTGAAGGCAAGATCCTGGATGAAAAAATTCCAGTCTTCAGGCTGGGTATGGCTAAGATTGCCTTCTGTCTCATCCTTGTGCAGCTGGAACATCAGGCTTTCAAGGCGACTGATCTGCCGCTCAATAAGGGGCAGTGTTTCCGTATTCCAGTCCTTCTTTAATGCTTTTGATGCAATTTTCAGAGTGGCTATTGGTGTTTTAAACTCATGAGAAATGTTATCCACAATGGTGTGGAGAACTTCCACCTGCTTTTGCTGGCGGACGAGATTCCTGACGGTGAAAATAAACAGCATCATAACACCTGTCAGTAGGGCAATACAACACAATATCAATAAAATGAGCTCTTTAAAGACGATACTTTTGATATTTGAAATTTCAAACTCAGTATTGCTTTTAATAAGAAATGAGTTGTTTTTAAGCTTTCCTTTCCCGGATTCATTTTTTGATGAGGTTTCCCAGCTTCCTTCATTGGTAATTTTGGGATTGGTAACTTTATTCTTTGTTTCAAAAAGAAGAATGGGCTTATCAATCAAGCGGGTGCTGTCCGGAATATGAATAATGGAAGTATATTCTATTTTTGCAGCAATATCATAGCCGTTTGTTTTCATACGATAGTCGAGATAACGGAGAAGCCTTTCTTTGATGGCTCTTCTGTTTTCAACAAAGAAATCAAGAAATTCCTGTTTACTGATTTCTTTATCATAATATCGGATAAAGGTTTTCTGAAGGGAGTCATCTTTCATTTCCTTAATACTGCTGATATCTTCCAGCTTATCAGTATATCCGGAAAGCCCGTCCTGAATAGTTCTGTAAACCTCACGTTCCTTCACCTGATAGGTTTTGTAGATAAAGTAAACCTGTATTCCTAACAATAGCAGGAATAAAGTTGCAAATAAGGCAATCAGGTATTTACTTTTGGATATCATCACAGCAAAGATAAAACTTTCGCCTTTCCCCAAACAGGCATTAACCTGCCATTAACCTTTTATTAACCGATATTCTCTGCATGAATGCGGAAGTTTGTACGGTAAAACTAATGATATGTATAAAGCTTGTTTTTTTCTGCTTTTTCCATTGATGTTTTCTGCCCAGATACAGAAGACGGAAGGAACAGTGACGGATGCAGAGAACCGGAAAATACCGGCTGCCGAAGTAGAAGTATTTAATCTGAACAATGAACTGATCAAAACTGTAAAATCTGACATAAAAGGTTATTTTGTACTGGAAGGAATTTCCGGTGATTCTGTAAAATTGATGGTAAAAAAAGCAGATTATGCACCGTTCGAGAAAATAGTTGCACTAAAAGACAGTGGTGAAGCTCTCAAAGTTATTCTGGAAAAGGAAACTCAGGAAATCGAAGGGGTTGTAATGACCAAACAGAAACCTCAGGTAACAAGAAAAGTAGACCGCCTGGAATTCAATGTGGAAAACAGTAATATTTCTTCTCTTAATGCTTGGGAAATCCTAAAAAAAACACCCAATGTAACCGTGAATAATGATGTGCTTACCGTAAAAGGAAGCACAGCCATTCTGGTGACCATCAATGATAAAAAAGTAATGCTGACGGGGGATGAGCTGAAGAATCTTCTTGAAAATACACAGGGAAATGATATAAAATCAGTGGAGGTGATTACCAATCCGCCTGCCAAATATGAAGCTTCCGGAAGTGCCGTGCTGAATATTGTTATGAAGAAAAATAAAATTGAAGGCTATCGTGGAATTCTTTCGTCCAAATATGTTCAGACTCAATATGCCAAAGGAAATATGGGACTTTCCCAATACTACAAAAAAGATAAACTTTCCCTGATGGGAAGCTATTACAGGGGAATGGGAACTTATTACCGCGAAGGAACAGATTATGTGAATTATCAGGAAAACCAGACCCGCTGGGTAAGTATCATGAACCGGAAAGATAAGAATAAGGCACAGAACACCGTGAATTTCAATGCTGAATATGAAATAGACAGCCTTACCAATATCAGCTTGAATTATTCAGGATATTTTTCTCCGAAATCTTTCGGTACCTATTACGTGCCTACCCTGATCTATAATGCTCAAGATATTGTAGAGTCTCATTATACCACAATCAATGACCACTACTCACGAACCAGCAATAATTCCCTGAGCTTCCAGGCAGACCGGAAGCTGAATAAAAAAAGCAGTATTTCCTGGATCAGCTATTTTACCGGAAACAACGGAGATAAATACCAGAATGTAATCACCGAGCTGAACTTTGCCGGGCAGGCACCCAGAAATGATAATTTTTTAACCCAGAATAAAACAGATGTGAAATTATATTCCACACAGGCAGATTATCAGTGGAAAGGAGAAAAATTAGAACTTGAATCCGGGGCAAAATACAGTTTTGTGAAGACCAGAAGCGGCCTCGATTTTTCTGATAATCAAAACGGAACTCTTTTGCACAGACCGGAAAAAAGCAGCCTTTTCGATTATAAAGAACATAATTTTGCAGTGTACTCCTCGCTGGCTTACAATCTTGGAAAGTGGAATTTCAAAGGAGGCCTCCGGGCAGAAATGACAGACCTGGAAGGAGTGGTATCCGAACCCTATGAACAGAATAAAAATAACTACTGGAGCCTGTTTCCTACTTTTTATGCCCAATATACCACCGACAGTAAGCATGAATTCGGGTTTTCTTATGGAAAAAGGATCAACCGCCCTTACTATTCATGGCTAAACCCTGCAAAGTCTTATTATAATCTCTTCTCCTATTATCAAGGAGATCCGAAAATGAAAGCAACGATTATTCATAACCTGAATCTTACCTATTCATGGAAAGGCTGGAATGCAGACCTTTATTACAGAAAGGAACTCGATCCGTCTATGGAAATCTCTTTTCAGGAGCCAAGCACTAACCAGATGATCTATTATTTCACCAATATTGAGAAGGATCAGGCGTATGGGCTAAGTCTTTATAAAAACTTTCAGGTTAAACCGTGGTGGAATTTTGTTTTGTCTCAAAATCTGGAACATAATGAGAACTATTTCAAAGGAATTGACGGTCAGCTGTACAAAAACGAAGTCTGGAACTGGGTATCTGATGTCTCCACAAGCTTTACCCTGGATAAGAGCAGCGACTGGAAAATGGAAGTTGGGCATAAGTATTATTCTCCCGGTGTACAGGGAACGTTCAGAATTTCCAATATGTGGTCAGCTTATTTTGTAATGAATCGTAAATTTTTCAATAAGAAATTAGAGGCTTCTTTTGTTTTCAATGATATTTTCAGAAGTACAGGGCAGAAGGTCAGTACGAAATATGCTAATCAGGATAATTATTTTCTGGATTATTCAGATACGCAGGGCTTTACTCTTTCTTTAAAGTATAATTTTGGAAATCAGGCTGTAAAGAATGCAAAAAATATAAAACGAACAGATGAACAAAGCCGGTTATAAATAATTTCAATAAAAAACTAATATCCATAAAACATTATTATAAAAGAAATGGTCATTCTGTGTCACATTTTCGCTAATTTTGATACCAATTTTTAAAAATTGGAGACATGAAAAGACTTCTTTATGCCCTGGCTGTTGCTGTATCTATGCAATTGGTCTCTGCTCAAGAATTGTATATGCCGAGAAATATTAAAAAGGCGTATGAAAAAGGAACCCGGGATATTTCCGGAGCACCCGGTAAAAATTACTGGCAGAATAAAGGAGTTTATAATGTAGATGTAAAGGTAGATGCCGGTACAAAAATAGTTTCAGGAAAAGAAACGATTGTGTACAGCAATAATAGCCCGGATCAGCTTAATGAGCTGGCGATAAGATTTGTGAATAACCTTCATAAACCGCAGTCTCCAAGATCCGGTTTTGTTTCAAAGGATTTTTTATCTTCAGGGCTTCATATCAAATCATTCATTGTGAATGGTGAGAAGTATAACATCAACAGTGATGATTGGAGTACTGTTGAAAAAGTAAAACTGAATAAACCCCTTAAAGCAGGTACAAAAGCTGAGGTGAAAATCGAATGGGAATATCCGCTTTCTGTACAGAGTGGAAGAGAAGGGCAGATTGATCCTGAAACTTTTTATGTAGCCTATTCATTCCCGAGAATTTCAGTTTATGATGATTACAACGGTTGGGATATGCTGCCTCACTCCGACAGACAGGAGTTTTATAATGATTTTAATGATTATAGCTTCAGCATCACCGCTCCGAAGAACTTTGTGGTCTGGGCAACCGGAGATTTCCTGAATCCTGACGCTGTTCTTCAACCGGAATACCTGAAAAGATATAAAAACTCATTGAAAAGCGATAAGGTGATACACATTGCCACTGAACAGGAAATGAGATCCGGAAAAGTAACTAAACCGAACAAATGGAATATCTGGAAATTCAAAGCCAGCCATATCACCGATTTTTGTTTTGCATTAAGCAACCATTATGTTTGGGATGCAGCAAGCGTTCAGCTGAAAACCAAGAGAGCAAGCGTTCAGGCGGGTTATAAAACAGATGCCAAAGATTTTGAACATTATGTAGACTGGATGCGTTATAACCTGGACTGGTTTTCGAAAAACTGGCCGGGAGTAGAATATCCTTATAATGTAATGACTGCCATCCAGGGATATGCCGATATGGAATATCCAATGATGATCAACGATAGCAGTATTCCGGATAATTTCCAGGATGCAAGACTAACGGCAGACCATGAAATAGCCCATACTTATTTCCCTTTTTACATGGGAATTAATGAAACCAGATATGCTTTTATGGATGAAGGCTGGGCAACCACACTGGAATATCTTATCGGAATTGATGAGAACGGTGAGGCAGCCGCAAAAGAATTCTTTAAAAACTTCAGAATCAAAAGGTGGATTAAAGATCCATCTGCAGAACAGGACCAGCCCATCATTACCATGAGTACACAGGTAAGCGGAGCCGGATATGGAAACAATTCCTATGTAAAAGCCTCCCTTTCTTATCTGGCACTGAAGGATTATCTGGGCGATGAACTGTTCAAAAAAGCATTACATCATTATATGGATAATTGGAACGGAAAACATCCTGTTCCATGGGATTATTTCAATTCTATGAGCACCGGATCCGGTAAAAACCTCACCTGGTTCTTTAATAACTGGTTCTATACCAATAATTATATTGATTTAAAAGTAAAAGGAGCTTCACAGCTTAATGATCTTCTTACGGTAAACGTTGATAATGTTGGTGGATTTGCCATTCCTTTTGACGCTGTTTTGAGCTACGAGGACGGAACCACAGAAAAACTTCATTTTTCACCGGCTTTGTGGGAGAAAAATCAAAAACAGACAGACCTTGTTATTCCTATAAAAAAGAAAGTAAAATCGGTTACTTTGGACGGAGACCTTTTTATGGACTACACACCGGAAGATAATACAAGACCTTTATAAACTGAAAAGCCTGAACAAATCGTTCAGGCTTTTTATATTTTGGGTTGATTTTAATAAAGTCTTAATCCCGATCTTGGACCGGATGCTGCTACTACAGCCTGCATTCTCTGCTTCTGATTGGCTGTAAACATATGCATTGCTCTGTCGTCCACATAATCCATGTAATTCATGAACATCTGAGAACGGCTTACCCCGCTGCAGGTACGGTTAAGAGGATAGGATGGAACTCCGTAATTCGGGCCGGGAGAAAGAGGGGTATCATTGGAATAATCCGTTTGACAGCCTGTATTTGATGATCCCCAAAGGTGTGGAAGATTCAGATAGTGGCCTACTTCATGAGTCGCTGTTCTGCCCAGATTGTATGGAGCAGAAGTTCCCGAGCCAGTTCCGATATAAGGAGCTGCAATAACAACACCATCCAGTGATGATGAAATTGTTCCCGGATAATAAGCGTAACCAAGAGTACCGTTACTCATTTGGTTAACAATCCAGATATTCAAATAATTGTCTGGTGAAGTAGCTGCAATTCCTGTACTTGCCGCTTTCATTTTATTCTGATCAGGATTCCATAGAGTAGTGTTGCTCTGTTTTCTGACAACTTTTGACAGCCTGAATCGGATCTTCGTGTCTCCGGCTTTTACAGGAACAAACTCTGCAGGGGTATTGTTGATATCGGAATTGGTAGCTCCATAATCTTTGTTCAGGACATCAATCTGAGATTGAAGTCTTGCATCGGAAACATTTTCGGCAGCTGTTTTATACACGACATTGAATACGACAGGGATTTCTACGGTCCCATCGGCCAATACTTTGCCTACCTTGATGTCGTTAATGTGGTTTTCTGTATATTTTTCAATGGCTAGGACTCTTGCGCGGGCCTCGGGATCTTTGTTTAAAATTTCATCCCTCATTTGGTCTGAAGGACAGGTTCTTTTGCTGGAAACCTGTGATGTCTGCGGTTCTCCTTCTGAAGATTCGTTGTTTAGATTCGTGTCGTTGCTGCAGGAGGCCAGAAAGACTATTCCGGCTCCTAATAGAACTTTTTTCATACTATTTTTTTAAGTGGTTTGAATTGCTAAATTATAGTATAAAAAATTAATATGCAAAATTAATTTAAAAATATTTATATATATCGCATAATATAGCGCGTATTATTATGTTTTATTTATGTTATCGCGTATTTTATTGATTTAAATTTATTTTCGATAAACATAACAGGATATTTTAATTAAAAATTAATCTTTATAAGGTGAAATATTGTAGATTAAATAAAGAAATGATTGATTTTTTTCGGAATATATTTCCTGATCAATTGGCGAAACCATTTTTGATGGCAAAAACTGCAAGACCTACCCGGGTTTTAAGATCTAATTTATCGCAGAGCTGGTCACGATAGCTTTCCACCGTTCTCGGGCTGCAGCACATTTTATCTGCAATCTCTTTATAGCTTAGTTCGGTAACGGTATATTTCAGAAACTCTTTTTCACGGTCTGAAATTCGTACTGTATTTTCAGTGTCCATTTCTTTTCCGATATTGGAAAAAATGATCTTTGAGGCCCATTCTGGATAGAAAAAACCTTCGGAATTTAATTTAGTCAATGCCGTTTCCAGATCTTTTGGATGAGTATTTTTTAATAAATATCCTTTTGCTCCGCTTTTAATCATTTTGATGACGCTGTTATCATCACCCTGCATGCTGAGGGCCATCACTTTAATATCAGGATGATTTTTTGTAAGCCAGGCTGCCGTTTCAAAGCCGTTCATGATGGGCATGCTGATGTCTAACAGAATAATATCCGGAATCGGGCTTTTGTTTTCAAGCTTCTGGATCAGGTCTTTACCATTTTCACATACATAAATTACCTCAAATTCACTGAAGTTACCTATGATGCCTTCCAGAGCTTTGGCAATAAGAATGTGGTCGTCAACGATCACTATAGTTTTTTTCATGATTGTTTCTTTAAAATAATGTTGAGCGAGGTACCGATGTTTTCTTGGCTTTCAAATTTGAATTCTGCTCCTATAATGGCTGCCCTGTTCTTCATATTGGTCAGTCCGATACCGTTGGATGTGGTCTTGGTACTGTCAAATCCAATACCGTCATCCCTGAGATTGAGTTCCCAAAGAATATTTTCAGAAGTATTCAGGTTGATGAAAATATTTTTGCAATTGGCATGTTTGATGCTGTTCTGGATAAATTCCTGTGTAATCCTCAGCAGTACATTTTTATGAACAAACCCAAGATCCAGCTGTTCAAAATTGTGCTCAAATGTGATATGGCATCTTTGAAAAGCATTCGTATTATCTACCTCTTCCTGAATCAAAGTTACAATTTCCTTCTGGGTTATATTGTCATCAGTCAGGGTTTTTGAAAGGCTTCTGAGATCCTGAAGCGATTGGTTGATAATTTGTGAAACCTGATCGATTCTTTCACTTACTTCAGGTACTTTGTTTTCATATAGGAGCTGCTGGGTGTATAGGCTTACCAAAGTCAGCTTCTGTCCGATATTATCATGAAGCTCACGGCCGATCTGCTGCATGGTAGCCTGCTGAATCTCCAGCTGTGTGGCCAGAAGTTCGCGTTTGTGAATTTCATTTTTTATTTCAATTTCATTGATATATTCTCTTTTGCGCTGTTTGTATTTTCGGATGTATATAATTACAGCTACAACAAACAGCACAAAAAAGATATTAAAGAGAATAATTGTTATGATGAGCTCTGTTTTCCCCATATGAATGAAATTGAAAATAAAAGATACATAATAATTCCGGTGATCAGAAAATAATTAAAATAGAGATTCCAGAGTTCTTTATACTCGCTGAGGAGGCTAAAGAAGGTCCAGAATGGTAATGTTCCGATATAGAATAATGTAACTCCCAGGTTAATGTAAAACATCTTGTTTCTGCTGAAATTTAAAATTTCCGAGGAATTGACCTGTTTATAATATTCCATAATTACGAGTACCATCAGAATGAGACATCCGAAGGTATAATTAAATGAGAAGATTATTTTTTTACTGGTAAAGAAAAACTCACTGGGTAAAAAAGAGAGTAAATACAGAAATGACAGGATGTAAAATAGCTTGGGCTTTCCAAAAGATTTTGAAGCATACAACCAATAGAAAAAAATGAATTCTGCAGGAATCACAAAGTAATTGAAAAACTTAGGTTTATCATATTCTATAAGATGATGTCCCCATTTTCCCATTGCCTCACATAGAAACATCAGAACAAGGTACAGTGAGAAATACTTCCAGGTATAGTCTTTTTCACGTTTGTAGTAAAAAAGAGAAACTATGGCAGCAAATCCTTCTGTCCAGATTAAAGATTCCTGAAGTAATTTCTGAAAATCAGTCATATAGGGTGTTACGTGAAATGGGTGAGCTCAAATTAAAAACTTTGTACTTTAGGATCTGATGGAGGAGCCAGTGTTCCATGATTTTCTGCGAACGTAATATCAGGGAATGTGCCGCCTTTTGATTTTGAAAACAAAGCCATTGATTTTCCTGAAATCTCATTTAACGGGTTAAAATCATAATCCAGCATCTCACCATTTTCATCAGCTTTTTTCATCGTAGGAATCATAACAAGCGTATGTCTCTCTGCATATTCCTTTTCCACAGGATGGTCTGCCATGATATCCCATTCTTCTGCTTTTGGATAGGCTGCATAGTAAAACCGGATTCCCATATCTTCATCTGAAACATCAGGATTACTACTTTTGATCTCATCCTCCATGGCTGCTATGAAATTTTTCAGCTTGGGAAGATCAAACCAGATCGAGTTAGAATCGGTAATGCCTAATCCTTTGTTAACCAGATTCATCTGGTTGCTTCTATAATTGTTAATAAGTGTCTGAACAAGATCTGAGGCGATCGTATTTGTTCCGTGGGCAGCTGCTAAAGCATCACCTTCTGGAGTAATTTTTGTCTTCATAACGTAGTTTTATAGTAAAATGTTAGTTGTTAATGCAAATTTCGTGAAATTTTATGTTAAAACGTATGTGTTTTTTCCCCTTAATTCTCCGTGTTTTTACGGATTGTATAAAACTTGAAAAAAAAATAAGTCTCCAAAATGATCTGGAGACTTAATATAAAAAATGTGATATTGTGCTTATAATATTCTCAACCCGGCCCTTGGTCCGTTAGCAGAAATAGAAGCCTGCATTCTGTCGTTTTGTTTTTTGGTAAACATAAACAGTGTTGTTTCATCAGAATAATCCATATAGTTCATGAACATTGTTGAACGCGATACACCACCGCATGTTTCCATTTTAGGATAAGAAGGAACGCCTCTGTGGTTAGTGATCTGCTGTGGCGTATCATCTACGAAATCGTTTCCGCAGTTGGCATCACCCCAGATGTGTCTAAGGTTTAGGTAATGACCTACTTCGTGCACTGTTACTCTTCCTTTATTATGGGTAGCTACTGGTCCGCCTTCACCTACGTATTCGTCCATCATAACCACTCCGTCATTCCAGAGACCTGCAGATTCAGGGAAGGTAGCATATCCAAGTACGTAGCCGGTTTGGTATGGCATATAATTAACCACCCAAATATTCAGATATTTCGTAGGGTCTGTAGCGTTGATTCCACCTGTAGAGGATCTTTTCATATTATCATTAGGAGCCCAGTTGGAAGTAGTTGTTGATTTTCTGTTAATCTGAGCCAGTCTGAATTTGATCTTCGTATCTCCGGCATTCACAGGCTGGAATGCAGAAGGAATGTTGGAAACATTAGCATGAGTTGACGCAAAAGCTTTGTTCAGTACATCAATCTGTGAGTTGATTCTCGCATCAGACACATTATTCGTTGAATTGGTGTACAGAACATTGAAGATCACCGGGATTTCAACACTGCCATCCGGAAGAACTTTGCCCATCTTTTTCTGTTCAATAAATTCAGCGGTGTTGTTCTCTATCTGCATCATACGTTGTGCTGCAT
Source organism: Chryseobacterium vaccae (assembly GCF_009602705.1). Classification (NCBI taxonomy): domain Bacteria; kingdom Pseudomonadati; phylum Bacteroidota; class Flavobacteriia; order Flavobacteriales; family Weeksellaceae; genus Chryseobacterium; species Chryseobacterium vaccae. The sequence continues at coordinate 4,008,907 of NZ_VSWH01000001.1, forward strand.
CGGGATTTTCTGAAAGGAGCTTCTGTCTTACTACATCCGAGCCGCATATGGCGCCGTCTTTAGCAAGTGCTGTGGATTGATCCTGAATTGGATTTTCGGCGGTAGGATTTTCTATTTCATTGTTACATGAAACAAAAAGAGTAATTAATACTCCTAATACTGTTTTTTTCATAAAATTTATATTTTGTGGTTTGGTTTATCACAAATGTATGAAAAATATATATTGATTATGTATTATTTAGCATTTTAACATTTTTTACATTAAAGTATGTATTTTTTGTAATTTAAATTATCCTTTTTTATTTAATTTTTATTGAAAATTTTTCATCTTATATTTTAAAAAATAATATGAGGCACATGAGAGTAAAATTTACCGTGAAAAAAATAATTTCATCAAAAAGACAAAAAAACCGGAAAAATAATTCTCCGGTTGGTGTTTTTATTAAATAACCTTAGTTCGGGTTAAGGAGTTAAAAGGTAAAAGGTTGGAAGATGGAAGAAGGAGGCTGGAAGTTACTTTTAGTTATACGTATTGAAAACTACCAGAAAATCAAATTAAATAAAAACAGATCAATATTTGTTCTTAATGGCTTTGAAAACTTCCCTCTTCCATCATCCAGCTTCAAACCTGCATCCATCAAATATTCTTATCCCGAACTGAAGTTAAATACATGGATATCTTTTCGGGTCTCTGCAGATATTTCCGGTGGAGCAGCAAAGGCCTCGCGGGCAGTTCATATTGATATCACATTCTGTAATTACCGCGGCTGCACCGCCGCTGATTTTCTTTAATTCATTTCTTTTTAACTTTTTCATAATGATTTTGTTTGAGTTGATAATTTGTGGTATTGTAAATATAACGATATTTCACTTTGTTTTGATAAATGATGGTTAAAAAAATAAGTGCTGCAGATTGGGCTGCAGCACTTACTTACAAAAATAATATATATGAAAAAAAACTACTTATTGTTCTGACGGTCTGAAAACAAGACCGGTTTCGTCAAAATAATCTAAAGTGATACGGTCTCCGTCATTCACGGTTCCGGCAAGAATTTCTCGGGATAATTTATTAAGAACTTCCTGCTGGATCACTCTTTTTAAAGGTCTCGCTCCGAAAGCGGGATCATAGCCCTTGTTCATCAGATAATCTACGGCATCCTGAGTAGCAGTCATGATGATGTTACGTTTTGCAAGCATATCATTAAATCCTCTCAACTGATACTGAACAATTTTTCCGATTTCTTTTTTTCTGAGAGGCTGGAACAATACTACCTCATCAATTCTGTTCAGGAATTCCGGACGCAGAGTCTGTTTCAGAAGGTCAAAAACTTCGTCTTTGGTTTTATCCACAATCTCATCCTGGTTTTCATCCGTAATATTTTCAAAATTCTCCTGGATCAGATGTGAACCTAAATTCGAAGTCATGATGATAATAGAATTTTTAAAATTCACCACACGTCCCTTGTTATCCGTTAAACGTCCGTCATCTAAGACCTGAAGAAGCGTGTTGAATACATCCGGATGAGCTTTTTCAATTTCATCCAGAAGAACTACAGAATAAGGTCTTCTTCTTACCGCTTCAGTAAGCTGTCCGCCTTCATCATATCCTACATATCCCGGAGGCGCTCCCACTAATCTTGAAACACTGTGACGTTCCTGATATTCACTCATGTCAATTCTCGTCATGTTGTTCTCATCATCAAATAAGAATTCTGCTAAAGCTTTTGCCAATTCAGTTTTACCAACTCCGGTTGTACCCAGGAACAGGAATGATCCAATTGGTTTTTTCTCATCACTCAGCCCGGCTCTGTTTCTTCGGATAGCATCTGCTACAGCCTGAATAGCCTCATCCTGGCCAACAACCCTGTGGTGAAGCTCTGTTTCAAGATTCAGTAACTTTTCCCTTTCTGATTGTAATAGTTTTGTTACAGGAACACCGGTCCATTTTGCAATCACCTCAGAAATATTTTCAGAAGTAACTTCTTCCTTGATAAGCTCATTCTGATGGTTCTGCATTTCTAGCTCCATCTTACTGAGTTCTTCTTCTTTTTCGCGGAGTTTTCCATACTGGATCTCTGCTACTTTTGCATAATCTCCGGCTCTGGATGCTCTTTCTGCCTCCAGTTTCAGAGATTCAATATCTTTTTTGATCTGGGTAAGATCTTCACTTTTCTGTTTTTCTTTCAGCCATTTGGCATTGATCTCGTTTCTCTCCTCGGAGATTTTGGCAATATCCTCCTTCAAATGATCAATTTTCGTCTGGTTGCCTTCTCTGGAAATAGCCGCTAATTCAATTTCAAGCTGCATCAGTTTTCTGTCCAGTACATCCAGATCTTCCGGTTTTGAATTGATTTCCATTCTCAGTTTTGCAGAAGCCTCGTCAATAAGGTCAATTGCTTTGTCCGGTAGAAAACGGTCTGAAATATACCGTTGAGACATTTCTACTGCTGCAATAATCGCTTCATCTTTGATTCTTACCTTATGGTGAGCTTCATATTTATCTTTGATTCCACGAAGAATGGAAATAGCGGATTCAGTATCCGGTTCCTCCACCATTACTTTCTGGAAACGTCTTTCCAAAGCTTTATCCTTTTCAAAATATTTTTGATATTCGTTTAAGGTAGTCGCTCCGATAGCTCTCAGTTCGCCTCTTGCCAAAGCTGGTTTAAGGATATTGGCAGCATCCATAGCTCCTTCTCCACCTCCTGCTCCTACAAGGGTGTGGATCTCATCGATGAAAAGAATAATCTGTCCATCAGACTTGATGACTTCATTCACAACGGATTTTAAACGCTCTTCGAATTCACCTTTATATTTGGCGCCAGCGATCAGAGCTCCCATATCCAGTGAGAACAATGTTTTGTCCATCAGGTTTTCCGGTACGTCCCCGCTGATGATACGGTGTGCAATTCCTTCAGCAATAGCGGTTTTACCTACACCGGGTTCCCCGATAAGGATAGGGTTGTTCTTTGTTCTTCTGGAAAGGATCTGAAGCACTCTTCTGATCTCTTCATCACGTCCGATTACCGGATCCAGCTTCCCTTCAGCAGCTAACTCGTTGAAGTTTTTTGCATATTTATTTAAGGATTGATAGGTTTCTTCTGAGCTGGCAGAAGTAGCTTTGCTTCCTTTTCTTAATTCTTTGATGGCGCCTTCCAAAAGATTTTTGGTTACGCCCATATCTTTAAGCATCTTGGAGACCTCCGAAGTTGTTTCTAAAAGGGATAGCCATAAATGCTCAATCGTTACATATTCGTCACCCATTTTTTTAGCGATGTTGGGGGCATCTAATAATACTTTGTTAGCAGATTGTGATAAGTAGATATTTCCTCCCTGTACTTTAGGAAGTTTTTCTAAACTTTCACGGTTGCGTTCTCTTACCAGATTGGCATCTGCTTCAGATTTTTTTAATAAGAAAGGCGATATATTTTCATCCACCTGGAAGATTCCTTCCAGAATGTGTTGTGGTTCGATACTCTGGTTGCCAAACTCCATTGCAGTCTGCTGTGCTGTCTGGATGGCTTCCTGTGATTTTACAGTATATTGGTTTAAGTTCATATTTTTATGTTTTTTGTAATGATATATTCAGGTTTAATTTTTTTAAAAACATCAAGAAACTAAATTTTAAGGCTTAGTTTCTTAATGCCATCAGTTATTTAATCATTTAATCGATTACCTTACCGCAAAAACTGTTCAATTATTAAATTTATAAAAAATATGGACAAAATTTCCGGATTTGTTATTTTTAACGTAAAATTAACTTGACAAAATTTCCGATTTTAATTTTATTCGGGGGAAACAAAATATTTAATACCTTTTAGGACGAAATAAAAACCGATGAAAACTTTTCATAAACAGAAAGAGGAAACTGCAGAGCAGATCAGTTCCGGGAATTATCATCAGGCGTTGAAACGGATTATAGATTTTACGCTGGATACAGAGCACGTTAATTTTTACAGAAAAACCAACTTATTCCTGAAATGGTTTGACAGCCACCAGCATTCGGAAGAGGTGCCGGGAAAACTGACAGCCTTACTTTCTGAAGTTACAGATCAGCTTCAGAACAAAGAACCTGTGGACCGCCATATTCTCACTAAAATGATTGGTTGGGAGAAAAAACATTCTAAATCCTTTACATTAGGTCCTATGAACCTTGAGCTCAGAACCGGAGAAATAGCAGGTTTAGTAGGAGAGAATGGAAACGGAAAGACAACACTTCTCCGATCTCTGTGTGGAGAACTGAAAGCAGATAAAGGAGAACTTTATTATCTGTTTCCTTATACGGATGCCTATGATCTTCGTTCCAAACTTATTTATATTCCGCAGCGTACTCCTTCATGGAAAGGAAGTCTTATTCAGAACCTTTTGTTTACAGCGGTATCATACGGATATTCTCCTGATGAAGCAGTTGAAATTACAGAACTGATCATTGCAAGGCTCGGATTAAGAGAATTTAAAGAATATGCCTGGAAAAATCTTAGTTCAGGATATAAGATGAGATTTGAATTAGCCAGAATGCTTTTAAGAAAACCTAAAATTCTGCTCATTGATGAACCGCTTGCCAATCTGGATATTATTGCGCAGCAAACCGTTTTGGAAGATCTCAGACAGATTGCGGATTCACCGTTTCGTCCCTTGGCAGTAGTTCTCAGCTCACAGCAACTGTACGAAGTTGAGAAAAATTCCGGTCAGATTATTTTTCTGAAAAAAGGAAGACAGCAGAATCTGAATGCACACGAAACCGGATCTCTTATTGTAGAATTCGAAACGAATGAAGGAATTACAGAACTTAAGTGTAAGCTCTCTATATTGCCACTGCATTCTCTTGAGCAGAACGGAAGTACATTTATAGCCACTTTTAACGGAGATTTGAAGAGGGAAGATTTTATGAAATTTTCTTTGGACCAGGAAATTAATCTGGTTTATTTCCGTGATATTTCAAAATCAAGCCGGGTTTTCTTTTTAAAATAGATCTTATGTTGAAAAAATTTGATACTCAATTACTGCTTCGGTTTCCATTGTTGTGGAATACCAGATTTCCTTATATAGTTATAGTGGGAATACTGTTTCATATACTGGCATTTCTGGCTGGTTTCTGGTTTAATGATTTTGGAAAAGATCTTTATCGTAAAGATGTTTATTTTTATAAACACAGGGATCTTACAGCGTTCGGAATTGGGATTATAGGAAGTGTTATTCTTCTTATATGGTTTCTGTTTTATATCAGGAATAATGGTTTCAAATCATTTTACCCTAAAAAGAAAGACGATCTTTTTAAAGAATGGTGGATTGTACTGGGAATTTTTGTGTTTTTTTCAATGGCTTTTTTCTCAGTGAATTATGGAAGCAGAGATGCAGCAAGAACTGTTTTTTCTGCTGAGCAGCTAAGCCGGAATGCTGAAATTACCTATAAAGGCAGGCTGCTGATGCTTAATGATGATTATAATAAGGAAAGACAGCCTGAAAGTTCCTATATAGATCCTGTTGATTCTGTATATCAGACTATTGATAGTGAGTTTTTCAAATATAAAGATAAAGAGTATCCCTGGAAAAGTATGATAGCCAATCAGGATCGGGAAGTATTTTATTATGATAACAAATTAGATTCTTTATATACAGATCAGGTCAGACAGCTCTTTTACAGAAATGATTCCGTACAGCTGCAAAAAATCCTGAGCCAGTATTTAGATCTGCTTAAAGAACATCATTTAGAAACTAATGTAACCACTGCACTGTGGTTTAAATATTTTTATAATAAGGAATTTGTTTCTGATGTTTTAATTGGTGACAGAAGGGGGAACTCCTATGATGTTCCTGAATACCTTCCTAATAAAAAAGGGCTCTACGCAGATTCTTATATCCTGAAAGAGTATTACGGGAATCTAATAATGGGAAAAGATGCTAAAGTATTGCATTATGATATTTTTCTGGCATTGCTGTATCTGGCGACGACCTTATCAATGGTTGTAATTACATTCAGGATATCTTCTCTTCTGCAATGGTTTATTTCTATTGTGACGTTTATGTTACTGGTAATCATAAATACGGCTTTGCTGGGATTTATTAGTGACCGTGTTGTAGGTTTTCAGATTTTTTTGATAGCTTTGCTCGTGGAATTAATTGTTTTCCTGTCGCTTGCTTTTATCGCCAGATACAGGAAAAACCTGTCATCAGTAGCATTAAATGTAATTATTTTAGGCTTTACTTTCATAATTCCCTCTGTAATAGCTGTGTTTCGCAATGCATTCTGGAGTATGCAGGCACACCAGTTTAGTTTTTATTCTGGAAGTGAATCCTATACTTTAGACCGTTTTTTTAGTGATGCAGCAGCAGGAAATCTTATTTTGACAGGTATTGTGATGCTTCTTTTATTAAGATGGGTACGCAGCCGAAAAGCACTTCCGGGTAACTGAAAAATATGGAACTTAAAGAAAAACAGAAAAAAATACTAGACGTAGCCGTAGAACTTTTCAAAGAGAAAGGGTATATGGGAAGCTCGGTGAGAGATCTGGCTACGAAGCTCAGCATCAAGGCGGCATCTTTATATGCCCACATCCGTTCTAAAGAAGAAATTTTGGAATGGATATGCTTTGGTATTGCTCAGGAATTTTTTGATGAACTTCAGAAGGTGAAAAGTACTGAAGCTGCCCCAAAGGATAAACTAAACTTGTTTATTGACAGGCATTTATCCGTAGTGCTTAAAAACCGCGATGTCACCCATATTTATTCCAATGAATGGAAGCATCTCGAAGAAAGGCTTCCTGAATTTGTAGAGTTGAGAAAAAATTATCAGGAAGAAGTGGAAGAGCTGATCTCTGAAATTTACAAAGCGGAAATGTGGGAATTGAAATCACCTTCTTTTACCACAAGATTTATTCTGCATACCCTAAATAACTCTTATTTCTGGTTCAAAAGAAACAGCGATTCTACCGATGAGATTACTAGCGAGATAAGAGATAAAATTCTTTTCGGGCTGAGAGGAAATCAAAAATACTGATGAGCCCCGTTTTTAAACAGAAATTTCCCACAGAACGGCTTTATACTATTTGCCTATAGTAAGCGTGTCGCTATACGACCGCTTCATCGAATCAACGGAGTTGATTCGATCTTTGCCTCCTCTAAATCAGCATTGCCTATCAATGAACTTTGCGTTTGAAAAAAGAAGCAATGCAAATTTTCCCACAGACGGCACGGATTTACAGATTTTATGATTTTAACTCTCGCGGATCCGGCAGATTGAGCAGATTTTTTAGAAGGTCTTATCGTTTGTTAAAACTAAGGGTAACCGCCATAATTTAAATGCGCAATTTATAACTTCCATCTTCCTGCTCCCATCTTCGATTCTTATCTCATCAGAATTCCAGTTATTTAGAATCATTCAAAATATGATAAAAATCATAAAAATTTTGCCAGATAGCAAAATCTTTTTAAATTTACACCTAACAAATGTTAGTTAGTTAAGATATGGATTTTTCAGTTGAATATTTGAAGCTCGATCAGTTGAGACAGCTTCAGTCTGACCGGTTGGCGGCTTTGGTCACCTATCTTGCAGAGCGATCAGAATTTTATAGAGGAAAGTTTAATAAATCAGGAATTGCTCCGGAAGAGATAAGGTCGGTAGAAGATATTGCGAAACTTCCGATTACTTATAAGCAGGATTTAAGAGATAACTATCCATTCGGCCTCTTCACTGTTCCGAAAGGTGAACTGCAGAGAATTCACTGTTCAAGCGGGACAACGGGAAAGCCTACCGTGGTGGGCTATACCAAAGAAGATGTAGACCTTTTCAGTGAAGTGGTGGCAAGATCATTAAATGCTGCTGGAGCCAGACCGGGAATGCAGCTGCATAATGCATACGGATACGGAATTTTTACCGGTGGACTGGGACTACATTATGGAGCAGAAAAATTAGGAATGAGTGTTCTTCCGATTTCAGGAGGAATGACGGCAAGACAGGTAGATCTGATCATGGATTTCAAGCCGGAAGTCATTTGCTGTTCGCCGTCTTATGCACTGACAATTGCCGAGGAATTTGCCAACAGAGGAATTTCTGCTGAAGAAATCAGTCTGAAATATGCGGTTTTAGGTTCAGAGCCATGGACGGAAATTATCAGAGGACATATTGAAGAAAGATTAGGTCTTCATGCAACGAATATCTACGGATTAAGCGAAATTATCGGTCCCGGGGTTTCCATGGAAGACTTTGAGGAAAAAGGAGGTTCTTACATCTGGGAAGATCATTTCTATCCGGAAATTTTAGATCCGGTTACCAAACAGCCGGTTCCTTTCGGGGAAGAAGGGGTTTTAGTGATTACCACATTAACGAAAAAGGCAATGCCGCTTTTAAGATATTGGACCAACGATATCACCAGCCTGTATTATGATGAAAACAGCAAGAGAACCATGGTGAAAATGAGACCTATTAAAGGCCGGGCAGACGATATGCTGATCGTAAGAGGGGTGAATGTTTATCCAAGCCAGATTGAAGAAGCCTTTTCCCATGTAAAAGGAGTCGTTCCGAATTATTACCTGACACCCGTTGAAAAAGAACAGATGTGTGTAGCACTTGATATTGATGTGGAAATCGCAGATGAATTGGTGAAAGATCAAAAAATACTGGCGGGTACCGATGATTATTTTAATTTTGTTGGAAACTTTGGAAAAAGCATAGAAAACGAAATAAAAAAACGGGTAGGAATCACCACAAAAGTAAAAATTCACGCTCAGGACAGCTTACCGAAGTGTGAAGGCGGAAAAATTAATAGAATACTTAAAAAATAATGAATTCATTTTATAAACTTAAGACTGTAAAAGTTCAGAAAGATACTTCCGAAGCAGTAAATGTAGCGGTAGAAATCCCTGAAGAGCTGAAGGATAAATTCAGGTTCAAGCAGGGACAGTATCTTAATTTCCGGATGATTATCAACGGAAACGAAGAGAGACGTTCTTATTCTATCTGCAATGCCCCAAGTGAGAAAAGCAACACGTTGGAAGTATTGGTAAAGCTCCTTGAAGGAGGAAAAGTTTCAGGATATTTCAATGAACATCTTCATATGGATGAACTGCTGGAAGTAATGCCTCCAATGGGTGGTTTCAATACCTCTTACCATCCTACGAACGTAAAAACCTATGTTGGTTTGGCGGCGGGAAGCGGAATCAGTCCTGTTTTATCAAATATTAAAGAAAGCCTTTACCAGGAGCCTAACAGCAACGCTTATCTTTTCTACAGCAACAGAAGCATGAATCATGTGATGAAGAGAGCAGAGATTGATAAGTTGGTAGAGCACTTCAACGGAAGACTGAAAGTAATCTATCTGGTAAGCCGTGAGAAACACGAAGATCCTGTATTTGAAGGGCGTATTTCAGCCGAAAAACTGGAACAGCTGTTTGAAAGATATACAGACATCGATGTGAAAGAAGCGACCTATTTTATCTGCGGACCTGCAGAAATGATCAAAGGAATCGCTGATTATTTAAAGAAAGATAAAAAAGTACCTGCCATTCAGGTATTATTTGAATATTTCACCGCTCCTGACGAAGAAAATTCCGAAGAAATGAGTGATGAATTCAAGGCTATTGCCAACATTGAAAGTATGGTAACGGTAATCATTGATGATGATGAATATTCGTTCCACTTAAATTCCAAAAAAGAGAGTATCTTAGATAAAGCATTGAAAGACCAGCTTCCTGTTCCTTTCGCATGTAAAGGAGGCGTGTGCTGTACGTGTAAAGCGCAGGTTTTAGAAGGAGAAGTATTCATGGAGAAAAACTACGCACTTACCGAAGACGAAGTAGCCAGAGGTTACGTTCTTACTTGTCAATGTCACCCGACAACGAATGTGGTGATGCTTAATTATGACGTGTAATTAATGTAACAATGTAACAGTTTACCCATGTAACAATTATTGTTAGACTGTTATATTGATTCATTGTTACATTTTAAAATTTTAAAAATTTTAGTTATGGACTTAGAAAAATTTGTTCAATACGTTCACGAAGAAAATAAAGTAGAACCCAAAGATGTAATGCCGGATGATTACAGAAAATTATTGGTTCGTCAGATTTCACAGCACGCCCATTCTGAGATTGTCGGGATGCTGCCGGAAGCTAACTGGATTTCAAGAGCCCCTTCATTGAGAAGAAAAATGGCGCTTTTGGCTAAAGTTCAGGATGAAGCAGGACATGGTTTATACCTTTATTCTGCAACAGAAACATTAGGAGACGGAAGCATCAGAGCAGACAGAGATGCTACCTATGATGATATGTTGGAAGGAAAAGCAAAATACTCAAGTATTTTCAATTACCCTACTTTGAGCTGGGCAGATATAGGTGCTATCGGCTGGCTGGTAGATGGTGCGGCAATTATGAATCAGGTAATGCTGATGGGGAACTCTTATGGACCCTATTCAAGAGCAATGGTGAAGATTTGTAAAGAAGAATCATTTCACCAAAGACAGGGATATGAAATTCTGATGGCGCTTTGCCGTGGTACCAAACAACAGAAAGAAATGGCTCAGGCTTCATTGAACCGTTTCTGGTGGCCGGCTCTGATGATGTTTGGCCCGAATGATGACAGTTCACCAAACTCTAAAATCTCTATGAATTACAGAGTTAAAAGAGAAAGTAATGACAGTCTTCGCCAGAGATTTATTGACGTTACCGTTTCTCAGGCTGAATTCTTAGGATTGACGATTCCGGATAAAGACCTGAAATGGAATGAAGAAAGACAGCATTATGATTTCGGAGAGCTTCCATGGGATGAATTCATGACCATCTTAAAAGGAAACGGTCCTTGTAATAAAAAGCGTATTGAAACGAAGAGAAAAGCTCAAAGAGAAAACTCTTGGGTAAAAGAAGCGGCGATAGCTTTTGCAGAAAAACAACAAAAAGAAGTTATATGATTTGAAAATGTGCCAATTTGAAAATAAATTAAAAACGTTAATAATTCTCAAATTTTCAATGAAGGCAATCAATCAATTTTCAAATTAACCAATTTTCAAATTTTCAAATTAATTATGGCAAATTTAGATATGTGGGAAGTGTTTATTCAGACTAAACCGGGATTATCCCACAAACATGTTGGAATTGTACAGGCGCCAACAGCAGAAATGGCTTTGCAGAATGCAAGAGACGTTTATACAAGAAGAAAAGAAGGAACTTCTGTTTGGGTAGTTCCAAGTAAATATATTGTGACTTCAGAAGGGGTGGATAAAGAGGCATTCTTCGATCCTGCTGATGATAAGCTATACCGTCACCCAACTTTCTACGAAATCCCTAACGACGTAAAAAATATGTAATTAATCAAGATTTTAAGATATGAGATCTCAGATACCAGACTTTTTTTGTCGATCTGAAATCTGATGTCTGAAATCTGAAATCTACTAAACAATGAACCCATTATATAATTATTTATTAAAACTAGCAGACGACAGCTTCATTATGGGGCAGCGTTTGTCTGCGTGGTGCGGTGAAGGTCCTTATCTGGAAGAAGATATTGCATTGACAAATATTGCGTTGGATGAGCTGGGGCAGGCTAATAATTTTTACGTGTATGCTTCAAGAGTAATTGACAACGGTAAAAGTGAAGATGACATTGCTTTTTTAAGATATGAACACGAATATGTAAACGCTCACTGGACAGAACTTCCCAATGAAGATTATGCACAGACAATTCTTAAAGTATATGTGTTCTCCATCTATCAGAAGCTGATGTATGAAGCCCTTTCCAACTCTGCCGATGAAGAACTTTCTGCCATCGCTCAGAAATCATTGAAAGAAGTAAAGTATCACTATACCCACACTTCTTCCTGGATGAAAATTTTTGCCCAGGGAACAGAGGAAAGCCGTGAACGTTTGGTAAAAGCCATTGAGAATATCTGGGAATACACCAAAGGATTGTTTGCAAAAGTAGAAGGAGAGGATGACCTTATCGCTTTGAATATTGCTCCCAATGCTGACGAACTATACAATGAGTTTGTAGCCATTACACAAAAAGATTTTCAGGAGTTTGGGTTAGAATATCCTGCTAATCCTTTCATGCAGCCAAAATCAAGAACAGGATACCATACAGAATATTTTGGATATATCCTTTGCGAGTTGCAGTATATGCAGAGAGCATATCCGGGATGTACCTGGTAGACAATGGACCAATATATCAGTACAACAATGCAGTAAAGATTGTCTTGTTCTACTGCTAAATTGTTAAATTAAAGAAATTGAACAACCTATTAGATTTATTAAAAACAATCCCTGATCCGGAAATTCCCGTGATTGATATTGTGGAATTGGGAATTGTAAGAGGAGCTCATGTTACTGGTGAAAATACCTGTGAAGTGATCATTACACCTACCTATTCCGCCTGTCCTGCAATGTTTACCATTGAAGAGGATATCATCAAAATGATGAAGGAAAACGGCTGGGATGCAAAGGTGGTAACCAAAATGTTTCCAATCTGGACAACAGACTGGTTAACCGATGAAGCCAGAGAAAAACTCCGTGTTTACGGAATTACCCCTCCGGAAAAAGGAGCAGACGAACATCATATCGGAAAACCGAAAAAATGTCCGAGATGTGGTTCCGAACATACCAAACAGATCAGCAGATTCGGATCCACGTTATGTAAGGCCTCTTATCAGTGTTTAGACTGTCTGGAGCCGTTTGATTATTTTAAATGCCACTAATCAATAAACAAAGCGTAGCCGATATTGTTACATTTTATTTGTAACATTGTTAATCTGTTCAATTGTTATAGTATGGCAGGCCGTTACATTGATTTATATTGTTAAATTAGTGCATTGTTAAATAATAAAATTAAAAACTATGTATACACAACTTGATATTGAAATGCATTTTGACGGGAAACTGAAAATTGCTTATCTCAACCAGCCGGAAACCATGAATGCTCTTACAAAGCCGTCTTTATCAGATCTGAAAGATTTTATTAAAGAATGCAGCGAAGATGAAACAGTAAGATGTGTTGCCATTTCAGGAAGAGGAAGAGCTTTCTGCTCGGGACAGAACCTGGATGATGCTTTTGTACAGGGGAACGAGCATCGCGATAATGATATTATCAGAAAAATTGTGGTAGATTATTATAACCCTTTGGTGCTGGAAGTTACCCGTTGTAAAAAACCGGTTATCGCTTTGGTAAACGGTCCTGCAGTAGGAGCAGGAGCCATGCTGGCACTGATCTGTGATTTTGTACTGGCTAACAACAAAGCGTATTTCTCACAGGCATTCTCTAATATCGGATTAATTCCTGATACAGGAGGAACCTATTTCTTACCGAAACTTTTAGGTAGGCAATTAGCCAATTATCTGGCCTTTACAGGTAAAAAACTATCAGCAGAAGAATCTAAAATGCATGGTCTTGTGGCAGAAGTGTTCAGAGAAGAAGAATTTGCTCCTAAATCAATGGAGATCCTTGAAAAAATGGCCAATATGCCAACTGCAGCGATCAAATTGACGAAAAAAGCGTTTGCAAACTCTTACAACAATACCCTGAAAGAGCAGCTTGAATTAGAAGGAGATCTTCAGCAGGAAGCTGCAGAAACAGAAGACTTCATAGAAGGAGTAAATGCCTTTTTACAGAAAAGAAAACCTAATTATAAAGGAAAATAATCAATTTGAAAATGAGCTCATTTGAAAATTTTAAAATGAGAAACGATAGGGAAAATATAATTGTTAATAAAACTTTCGAATTTACATTGGATATTATTGAATTTTCAGAAGAACTCTATAAGGTAAGCAGATTTTCGATCGCGAATCAAATTTTTTAAATCGGGAACATCTATTGGGGCTAATGTAAGAGAAGCTCAAAATGCTAAAAGTAAGACTGATTTTATTCATAACAGAATATTGGTTTTTATTATGTTTGCAATCACCGTTTTTGAGTTCTCCGGACGAGAAATTATTTAAAGATTTAAAAGAGATTATATTAATTCTCTCTAAAATTGTTTCTACTTCAAAATTTAAATAATTTTCAAATGAGCTCATTTTCAAATTTTCAAATTAAAAATATGAATATCGGAATTATCGGTGCAGGAACTATGGGGGTAGGAATTGCCCAGGTAGCTGCAACAGCGGGATGCAAAGTTGTTTTATTCGATGCGAATACACCGCAGATTGATAAAGCGCTTACCGGCCTGGAAAAGACCCTTCAGAAACTGTCTGAAAAAGGTAAAATCTCTCAGGAAAAAGCCGCAGAAATCAGAACCAATATCGTTAAAGGTGAAGCTCTTCAGGATTTAAAAGATTCAGATCTTGTCATTGAAGCCATCATCGAAAACAAAGAAATTAAAACCAAAGTATTCACAGAGCTTGAAACCTATGTTTCTGACAGCTGTGTGATCAGTTCCAACACCTCTTCCATTTCTATTACCTCTCTGGGTGCAGAACTTAAGAAACCGGAACGTTTCATTGGTATCCACTTTTTCAACCCGGCACCTCTAATGCCTTTAGTGGAAATTATCCCATCTTTAGTAACAGAAAAAACTTTAGCGGAAAAAATGTATACCCTTATGAAAGACTGGGGGAAAATACCAGTTATTGCTAAAGATATTCCTGGTTTCATCGTTAACAGAATTGCCCGTCCATATTATGGCGAAGCATTAAGAATTGTTGAAGAAAATATAGCCTCTCCTGAACAGGTAGACGAAGCCATGAAAACCCTCGGGAACTTCAAAATGGGACCTTTTGAACTGATGGACCTTATCGGAGTTGATGTCAACTTTGCGGTAACCACTACCGTTTACAAAGATTATTTCTATGATCCGAAGTATAAGCCATCTTTGCTTCAACAGAGAATGTCTGAAGCCAAACTTCACGGCAGAAAAACCGGAAAAGGCTTCTATGACTACAGTGAAGGTGCAGAAAAACCTGCAGCTTCAAAAGATGACGCATTATACCAGCAGATCTTTTTAAGAATTATCTCAATGCTGATCAATGAGGCCGTTGAAGCCAAAAGATTAGGTATTGCCAATGATGAGGACATTGAGTTGGCTATGCAGAAAGGAGTCAACTATCCAAAAGGATTATTAGACTGGGGAAAAGAGATCGGATATGCAAAAATTTCAGAAACCCTGCAGAATCTTTACGGGGAATACCAGGAAGAAAGGTATAGACAAAGCCCTTTGCTAAGAAAATTATAAATCTGTTAGCTAGTTTATTTTATGATGAGTAGGTCAAGAAGGAAAACATCCATAACGGGAATTACTACTGCTGTGACAGAAAAAGAGAATAAAAGAAAAGCTAACCGAAAATTAAGAAGATTGAATAAAATCAAAATTCATAAAAAAGATTATGATTTGTTTCAATTAAGAGAAATATCAGATGTTTGGGGATTTGACAAAGATGGTAAACAATATTTGATAGCTCCGGATAAAAAATGGTTAAGGAAATAAAAGGAAAATAGATAAAATATTTTCATGAATATAGATGAATTCAGGGCAGAACTTGAAGTAAGACTTTTAATTGAGAAAGAATATTTAATCAGAGAAGCGTCCTCCATTGAAGATGTTCAGGAAAGGCTTGAGCTGTTGGGGAAGTTTAATGAGAAATACAAAATGTTGATTAAAAGACTGGCAAATGAAGAAGGTATTGATTTGAATGCACCTTATCCGCCTGAAGTTCCTTCCGACTCAGAAAACCTTACCTACGAACAGATCATTCTTGGCAAAACCATGAGTGTTTATGATAGATTATCTGATGAATTATATGAAGAAATAACGAACGTATGACAGAAATGAATCCAAGACAGGTTGCAGATTATATGCTTAATCAGGATTATTTTTCCCAATGGATGAATATCAGAATGATTGAGGTAAAAGAAAATTACTGTTTAATAGAAATGCCCATCAAAAAAGAAATGATTAACGGGCTGAAAACAGTGCACGGAGGAGTAACATTTGCTTTTGCGGACTCCGCTCTGGCATTTTCCTCCAACAACACCGGAGATGCTGCGGTAGCACTGAACTGTATCATCAATTTTACCAAAGCAGGAAAAGAAGGGGATACTTTCAGGGCAGAAAGCATTCTGGTGAATAATACCCGGAAAACAGCTGTTTACGATATTAAGATCACCAATCAAAATAATGATCTGATTGCAAAATTCGTAGGAACGGTATATAAAATAGGAAAAAAAATAACAGAGCTATAAATAAGATAAAAGACATCAGATATTAGATTTTGAAAATGTCTGCTATCTGAAATCTATCATCTAAAATCTAATAAGAAATGAATAACGTATACATTATAGACTATGTCAGAACTCCTGTTTCAAAACTACAGGGAGGATTATCAGAAGTAAGAGCCGATGATCTGGCAGCCATTGTGCTTAAAGAAATCGTAGCCAGAAATCCGGAAGTTCCTGTTGATGAAATTGAGGATGTTATTTTCGGATGTGCCAACCAGGCAGGAGAAGATAACAGAAATGTGGCAAGAATGGGACTTTTACTGGCAGGTCTTCCATATAAGATAGGAGGTGAAACGGTCAACAGGCTTTGTGCTTCAGGAATGTCGGCCGTTGCCAATGCTTTCCGTTCTATTGCAGCCGGAGAAGGAGAAATTTATATTGCAGGCGGAGTAGAACATATGACCCGTTCGCCGTATGTGATGTCAAAACCAAGTGCCGCTTTCGGAAGAGACAGCCAGATGTTTGATACTACGTTCGGATGGCGTTTTATCAACCCGAAAATGAAGGAAATGTATGGAGTTGACGGAATGGGAGAAACCGCAGAAAATCTTGCAGATATTCACCAGATCAGCAGAGAGGACCAGGATCAGTTTGCCCTTTGGTCTCAGCAGAAAGCATCAAGAGCTCAGGAAAGCGGAAGACTGGCCGAAGAAATTGTAAAAGTGGAAATTCCACAGAGAAAAGGAGATCCTGTAGTTTTTGAAAAAGACGAATTCATCAAACCTTCATCATCCATGGAAGGACTTGCCAAACTTCGTCCTGCATTCAGAAAAGAAGGAACCGTAACCGCAGGAAATGCTTCAGGAATGAATGACGGAGCAGCAGCTCTTATTCTGGCGAGCGAAGAAGCTGTGGAAAAATACGGACTGAAACCAAAAGCTAAAATTCTTGGATCATCTGTAGCAGGGGTAGAACCGAGAATCATGGGGATCGGACCTGTAGAAGCTACACAGAAACTGTTGAAAAGACTTAACCTGTCTTTAGAAGATATGGACATCATTGAGCTGAACGAAGCATTTGCAGCACAGGCACTAGCCGTAACAAGAAGCTTAGGTTTACAGGATAATGATCCAAGAATAAATCCAAACGGAGGAGCGATCGCCATTGGTCACCCTCTTGGAGTTTCAGGAGCAAGAATTGTTGGTTCGGCTGCTATAGAACTTCAGAAACAGGATAAAAAATATGCATTGTGTACCCTTTGTATCGGTGTTGGACAGGGGTATGCAATGGTGATTGAAAAAGTATAACTTATTTGAAAATGAAATAATCTGAGAATTTAAAATGCGCTACCGGAAATTTCTTCTGGAATGTAACCTTCTATATAGTTTCTAAACAATGAAAACGTTAGGAAATAAACAGCGTACTATTCATTTTCAAATTATCTCATTTTCAAATCTTCAAATTAAAGAAATATGAACATCTACTCATACCATGGAATACGCCCCGTTATAAAACCTTCAGCCTACATTCATCCGCAGGCCGTAATTATCGGAAACGTAGAGATTGGTGAAGAGGTCTATATCGGACCGAATGCAGTGATCCGCGGCGACTGGGGGAAAATTATCATTAAAGACGGTGCCAATGTTCAGGAAAACTGTACCCTTCATGTTTTCCCGAATATCGAAACTATTCTTGAAGAATCTGCCCATATCGGCCACGGAGCCATTATTCATTCTGGACATATCGGAAAAAACTGTCTGGTGGGAATGAATTCTGTAGTAATGGATAAAGCAGTTATCGGAGACGAATGTATCATTGGAGCTCTGGCTTTTGTTCCTGCTAATTTTAAATGTGAACCGAGAAAACTCATCGTAGGAAGCCCGGCAAAGATCATTCGTGATGTTTCTGATGAAATGATCCGCTGGAAAACAGAAGGAACAAAACTATATCAGGAATTGGCAAGAGAAGGCAAAGAAGCTATTCTTCCATGTGAACCGTTTACAGAATATGTGCAGCAGATCCCTACAAAAATTGTTGATTACAGCATTTGGGATGATGTGAAATAAAGATATATACAAACTTAAATCTAACAGGTTTCCAAAGCCTGTTAGGTTTTAAATTAAGCATCAGATTTATAAATTTTATATATGATAAAAAAAGCTTTTATTTTTTGCAGTATTCTTTGGGCTGTGAATTTTATGATGTTGGGGCAAACTGCAACAGTAAAACCGCTTACAATAGGAGAAGTAAGAACATTAAAATCTAAAGTCTTAAACGAAGACAGAATTTTAAACATCTATCTTCCACAGAATTTTGATAAAACAAAATCATATCCGGTGGTCTATCTTTTGGACGGATCAATGAATGAAGATTTTATCCATGTTTCAGGATTGGTTCAGTTTTTCAACCTGATGTATGCGATGCCTGAAACCATTGTTGTTGGGATTGCAAATATTGACAGAAAAAGGGACTTTACTTTTCATACAGATTTAAAAGATCTGCAGAAAGACTATCCTACAACAGGACATTCAGATAAATTCATCAGTTTTCTGGAAAAAGAACTGAAACCTTACATCGAAAGTCAATATAAAACAACAGACAAATATCTGTTTGGACAATCATTAGGAGGACTTCTGGCAACTGAGATTCTTGTAAAGAAACCGGAAATGTTTGATAATTATTTTATCATCAGTCCGAGTTTATGGTGGGATGACCAGAGCCTTCTGAAGCAGGCTCCTCAAATGTTTTCAAAATCAGGAGATAAAAAGAAATTTGTGTATGTTTCCGTAGGAAAAGATGAACATCCTGTAATGGTAAAAGATGCAGGATCGCTGTATGATGTCCTGAAAAAAACAGGAAAGAAAAACTGGACTGTTGAATACCAATTAATGGAAACAGATAACCACGCTACGATTTTACACAGAAGTCTGTACGAAGGATTAGTAAAAATGTTCCCGTATAAAGAGCCTAAATAATAGACTTAACCATGAGATACCTATTCGTTGCAGTTTTCTTTTCAATAGTAATGAGCGGTCAGAAGACCGAAGTAAAACCTGTTAATACAGAACTTAAAAAAGAGCTGGCACAAATCTATAAAGATGACCAGATCTACCGTGAGCTGATGTCTCCAATTACACCTGAGAGGCGAAAAGAAATTATGACGGAGAAAAATCTCACTCAGGCAGATATGGGGGCAGAACTGCCTAAACGGGCGGATGCTCAGGATCGTGAGAATCTTATCAAAGTAGAAAAAATTATCAAAAAATATGGTTATCCGGGAAAATCTTTGGTGGGAGAGCCTGAGAACAAAGCCGTATGGTATGTGATACAACACTCGCCAGAGATCGAAAAGTATTTTCCGATGATCAAAAAAGCAGCTGAAGAAAAAGAACTGCCGTTCAGACTGTATGCCATGATGCTGGATCGGAAGCTAATGCAGGAAAATAAAGAACAGATCTACGGAACACAGGCCCGTTCCTATACCGTGACAAAAGATGGAAAACAGCAGTTAGTGTGGCTGATCTGGCCCATAAAAGATCCTGAAAATGTTAATAAACTCAGACAGGAAGCAGGAATTGGAGGAACAGTAGAAGAATATGCAAAAGACCTTACAGGAGCAGAATATAAAAAATATACATTGAAAGAAGCTCTGGAGCTCATGAAAGCAAAATGAGAAATTTCCTGAGAAAATATTGGGTCTTGATATTGATTGCAGTGATTGCAGTCAATTTTTTGGGGTTTTATCTGATCAAAGAATCAATTGGCATTTCAGATGCGTTGGAACATATAGATTCAGAGAGGGTCATAAAAAAGCTGGAACAGAAAAGTTTTTTCTATACCCTGTTGATAGATGCCGTTCTGATTCTGGATTTCTCGCTGATCCTTTTTGTTCCTTATCTGCTCATCAGGAATTTGATTAAAAATAAAAACAGAAAATATAATAAGTAAAAATTAATATGGAAAAACTGAAAAACTATATCTACGGAGAATGGATAGAAGGTACCGGAAACGGAGTCCCTTTATACAATGCTGTTACCGGTGAGCAGGTTGCTGTCTCAGATACGGAAGGGCTTAATTTTGAACAGGCTCTTGATTATGGTAGAACAGTAGGGTACAAAAATCTTTCTTCAATGACTTTCTATGACAGAGGGGAAATGCTGAAAAAAGTAGCCCTTTATCTGTTGGAAAGAAAGAAAAAATATTATGACTTATCTTACAAGACAGGAGCTACTCATGTAGATTCATGGGTAGATATCGAAGGAGGTTTCGGAACTTTCTTCACCTATTCAGGACTAGCGAAGAGAATGCTTCCTAATACTCCGTTTTGGGTAGATGGTGATACTCAGAAAATTTCTGCCAACGGAACTTTCCTTGGAACCCATATTTTAACACCAAGTGAAGGAGTATCCATACAGATTAATGCTTATAACTTTCCGGTTTGGGGAATGCTGGAAAAACTGTCTACTTCATTATTGGCGGGGGTTCCTTCTATCGTTAAACCTTCACCATTTGGTTCATACCTTACCAATGCGGTATTCCAGGATATGATTGAAAGCGGAATTCTTCCTGAAGGAGCAATCCAATTGGTATGCGGAGAACCTGGAAATATTCTTGATTATGTTCAGGACGGAGATTCCGTTTTGTTTACAGGTTCAGCCTCTACAGGTAGAAAATTAAAATCCTTACCATCAGTTGCCGGAAATGCTGTACGTTTTAATATGGAAGCAGACTCTCTGAACTGCTCCATCCTTGGATTGGATGCAAAACCGGGAACTCCTGAATTCGATCTTTTCATTAAGGAAGTACGAAATGAAATGACCACAAAGGCCGGGCAAAAATGTACGGCAATCAGAAGAATTATTGTTCCAGAACATTTGATCGGAGACGTTCAGAATGCTTTATCTAAGGCTTTAGACCAGACTAAAATCGGAAGCCCGCTGAGCAGAGAAACCAGAATGGGTTCATTAGTAGGAAAACAGCAGTATGATGAGGTATTGAGAAAAGTTAATCTACTGAAAGCAGAAACCGAATTGGTATACGACGGGAAACATGAGCTGGTAGATGCTGATTATGAAAAAGGAGCGTTCATGAGCCCGAAATTATTCCTGAATGATAAACCGTTTGAAAAGAATATCTCTCATGATGTAGAAGCCTTCGGACCGGTTTCTACACTGATGCCTTACAAAGATGCAGAAGAAGCAGCTGCGCTGGCAAAAAGAGGAAAAGGAAGCTTAGTAGGATCTATTATATCCCACGATGAAAACTTCATCGCAGAAACGTCATGGAAAATGGCTTCCCAACACGGAAGAATTTTTGTATTGAACAGAGACAGTGCTAAAGAAAGTACAGGTCATGGTTCTCCACTTCCTACATTAATGCATGGAGGTCCTGGCAGAGCAGGAGGAGGCGAGGAAATGGGTGGACTGAACGGTCTCCATTTCTTCTTACAGAAAACAGCAATTCAGGGATCACCGGATGTATTGAAAGCCATTACCAAGATCTATCAGCAGGGTGCCGAGAAAAAATTCTCAGATAAGCATCCGTTCCAGAAATACTTTGAAGAAGTTGAAGTAGGAGATTCTTTAGAAACAGCAGGAAGAACTGTTACCGATGCAGATATCGTAAACTTCTCCAATGTTTCCTGGGATCACTTCTACGCTCATACAGATGCAACAAGCTTATCAGGGACAATTTTCGATAAAACCGTTGCTCATGGATACTTTATCCTTTCTGCAGCAGCAGGATTGTTTGTTTCCGGGAAAAAAGGTCCGGTTATCGCCAATTACGGCCTGGAAGACTGTAGTTTCTTCAAACCCGTATATGCAGGAGATACCATCACAGTATACCTTACAGCAAAAGAGAAGATCAACAGGGGCGTAAAAGGAAGAAATATTCCTTCAGGAGTTGTTAAATGGCTGGTTGAGGTAGTTAACCAGAGAGACGAGATCGTTTGCGTAGCAACCATTCTGACACTGGTCGCAAAACAGTCTCCTTTTATCGATCTGAATGTGAAAAATATTCAGAAAATTCTGAACGGATTAACAGAAAATACTCCGGCACAATGGGGTAAAATGTCTCCACAGCAGATGATTGAACACCTTGAACAGGGAGTGTTGGTAAGTTTGGGAGAACCGGAAGCTGAAAAATGTTTCACTCCGGAAGAACATCTTGAAAAATGGCAGGATTCACTATACACCCATAGAAAAATGCCGAAAGATTTTACCGCTCCTTTCCTTCCGCAGGATGGCAGCCTTCCGGAACCGGTTTATAAGAACCTGGAGAAAGCAAAAGAATCTTTCATTGAAACCATGAAGAAATATGCCATCTATTACAGAGAAAATCCTCAGGCAGAGCATATGAATTTTGTCTTCGGAAAATTGAACAAAGAAATGTGGGAACTAATGCACAAAAAACATTTTACCCATCATTTTGAACAGTTTGGATTAATTTAATTCCAACAGAATATCTAATAAAAACAGCAGTTCGTTTCTAGCGGGCTGCTGTTTTGCTTTGGTACTTAGCAGAGGGTTTTAATAGATTAAACTTGCTGAATGAAATGCCCTTGCAAACGAAAGTATACATAATGTTTTATGCATCCCTTTGCGTATTTTATGCGTTGAAGGAAATTTTACAGGTGTATTTTATTTTGCCCGCTGATCTGGCAGGTTCAGCAGATTTTTATATTTCTTTAAACCACAAATTTATGCCACTTCGTTGCTAATTATACGTCCGCTTCATCGAATCAACGGAGTTGATTCTGCTCTTTGCATCCTAAAATCAACATTGCCTGTACATTGAACTTTGCGTTTAAAAAATGTAAAATATTTAAGTTTATTCTTCTTGCTTTTTATGCTCCATTTCATCTTTTGATTTTAAATATCTCAGATACCAGAAAGCCAAAAGAGGAAGACCAAAAATCTGGAACAGAAAAATAACCAAAGATAAAATCCCCTCAGGTTTATTTTCATTCGCTTTTAACAGAATCTGATTTCCCAACGGGCCATTGGAAAACACAATAATATTGAAAAGGTTCCATCCAAGATGAAGCCCAAAGGGTAGATAAAGAGACTTTGTTATGGCAAAAGCATAAGCAAGCATATATCCGAAAACAGCGGTCATTACAAAAATAATAGCCATCTGGAAAGGACTGCCGAAAGCATTGTATGAAAACCAGTGATAGATTCCAAAGCAGGCTGCAGACAATAAACAAGCCTTCTTTATTCCTAATTTATCTATGGCAATATACAGTAAAGCACCCCTGAAAATAAGTTCTTCAAACAATACCGACTTTAAAACCCACCATACTCCCGGTAAAAGGGTCCGAAATGAAATCTGTTTATTCAGCTCCCAGTTATTATTTGCTGAAATTTTGGAGGTTACGTGATAAAAAATACAGCAGACTGCTGCAAGTAATATTCCGGAAAATAGCTGGATGAGCCTTTTTCTGGAGGGTTTAAATCCCAAAATACTGAGATTTTTTTTCACAATAAACCAAAGTAAGAGCCAGGAAATAATTAATTCAGTAATGATTCCAATCATAGGTTATTTGTTTAAATATCAAAGTATTACAGTTTTATAAAAACGAAATTAAGAAAAAATAGAACTTAAAGGCCTTTTTTATGAAATTATATGCTTTAGTAACAGGTTAAAAATTCAGCAAGAATTGGTATTCGTCAAATAAATTGTATTTTTAGAATTCAAATCCAAGCAGGACAAAATAATGAGCGATAGCTGTAGGGAACAATGGCACGAATAAGATTTTATGAATGAAACTTTTGCAGATAAGGTTATTGAGTTTAATGAAAATCTAAATTTTACAGGTGAACTTCCTGAAGGTTTTCAGGTGTTAAATCCGTATCTGGATAATCCGGAAACGATGATTGTGATGAAAGAATTTTATCACAAATATTATAACGATTCAGCACAAAGAAAATTGATGATCGGAATCAATCCTAGCCGTCATGGAGCAGGCGTTACTGGAGTCCCGTTTACTGACACCAAACGACTTGAATCTGTCTGCGGTATATCCATGAAGGCGGCGCATACCCATGAAGTTTCCTCTGTTTTCATGTACGATATGATAGCTGATTATGGTGGTCCGGCAGAGTTTTACAGAGATATTTATATCAATTCACCATTTCCGCTGGCTATTGTCAGAAAAACGAAAAACGGCTGGCTGAACGCCAATTATTATGATGATAAAAGTCTGGTTGAGGCGGTAAAAGATTTTATGATTGATTCATTAAAAAAACATATCAGTCTCGGATTGGATACCTCAGAAGTCTTCATCCTTGGAAAAAAGAATGCCGATTTCATTTCAAAATTAAACAAAGAAACTAAGCTGTTCGGGAAAATGACCGTTTTGGAGCATCCCCGCTATATTCAGCAATATAAATCCAAAGAAAAACAATTGTATATTGACAAGTATGTTCTGGCATTGAAAAAGTAAAATGTCAGCTTTACGATTCTTAGCTAAACCTAATAACCTATGACCATTTTTCCTGCAGAAGCAAAATTTAAATACAGTTGGCGTGCCTACCAGAAGAATTTTCTGGATAATATGGAAGAATATCTTCAAAACGGGCACCTTCATGTAACTGCGCCGCCCGGATCAGGAAAAACCGTTCTGGGACTGGAGGTCATGCTGAGACTTAATAAACCCTCCCTTATTGTTGCCCCTACTTTAGCTGTAAAAAATCAATGGATACAAAGATTCTGTGAACTTTTCCTGGATACAGAAGTTGTTCCGGACTGGATATCAGGAGATATTAAAAACCCGGGGCTTATTACTGTAACTACATATCAGGGAATTCATGCCGCATCGGGTTATGTGGATGAAGAAGAAGATACCAATAAAAAATCGTCAAGGGTTTCATTAGCTGATATCATCAGAAAACTGAAAAAACAGAATGTGGAAACCTTTATTTTTGACGAAGCTCACCATCTGAAAAGTGCATGGTGGCGAAGTTTAATGGAGCTAAAATCTAAGATTGAGCCTACCATAGTTTCCCTTACCGCAACACCTCCTTTTGATGTCTCAGGTTCCGAATGGCAGAAATATATCCAACTGAATGGTCCCATTGATGCAGAAATCTCTGTTCCTGAACTGATGATAGAAGGAGACCTTTGCCCACATCAGGATCTGGTCTATTTTACATTGCCGTCTTATGAAGAACAACAGAAAATAGAATATTATCATGCCCAGGCCGCCGCTTTTCTTAATGAGATCAGTACTGATGATATTCTTTTGAATGCTTTGGAACAGCATCCTGTTTATTTAAATCCATTAGAACATTTGGACTGGATCTATGAAAATGTATCATCTTATACTTCGGGGCTTGTATATATGCATTTCAGACAGAAAGAAATCCCTGAAATTCATTTTGAGGTTATAGGAGATCATCAGAAATATATCCCGGAATTTGACTTTTTCTGGCTAGAAGAACTGCTTGATTTTTACCTGATTGTAGATGAGATTCATTTTAAAAAAGAAGAAGAGCATCGTACAGCACTCGGAAACAGGCTTAAACGGCAAGGGTTTTTTGAGAAAAAGACCATAAGTTTTTTTAATAACAAACATTTAGGTCAGATCCTGAATTCCAGTATCGGAAAACTTCAAGGTATTAAAGATATAGCGGATTTTGAATTCTCAATTCTGAAAGAAGACCTGAGAATGGTTATCCTTACCGATTTTATAAAAAAAGAGTATCTGAGCAGCGGACAGCAAAACAATCTCACGCTGGACAAAATAGGAGCAGTGCCCATTTTTGAAAAACTGAGAAGAGAAAATGCTCAGAATAAAAAAATAGGAATTCTTACGGGCAGTCTGGTCATCATTCCGGCTTCAGTAAAAGATCAGTTAAATGCTCTTTGCTTTAAAAAAGGAATATCCGGAATTTCGTTTTCACAGCTTACGTATGACTCTGGATATGTTCAGATCAGCCTTAGCGAACAGATCAAACATGATATTGTACACATTGTAACCGAAATTTTTCAGTCAGGTGGAATACAGATTCTTATCGGAACCAAATCTCTGTTGGGAGAGGGCTGGGATGCCCCTAAAATGAATACTTTAATTCTTGCAAGCTTTGTAAGTTCTTTTGTCCTTTCCAATCAGATGAGAGGTCGGGTAATAAGAGTTGATAAAGATAACCCTTGTAAAAGTGGAAATATATGGCATCTTATATGTTTTGATCCACAAAGCGAAGATGGTGGGCAGGACCTGAATATTGTGAAAAAAAGATTCAAAACCTTTGTAGGAATTTCCAATAAAGAAGAAGCTACCATTGAAAATAATTTTGAAAGACTTCACCTGGGAATTATCGAAAAGCCGGAAAACATTTCAGCAGTTAATAAAGAAATATTTTCGAGGGCCGGAAACAGAAAAGGGCAGTCGTCACGTTGGAAAGAAGCTTTAGAAAAAGGAAATGTTCTCATTGAAGAAATCAAAGTTCCGTCAACGGATATGACGGAAATGCACGACATGAAAATGAACTATGTTAAAACCATGATAGGTGATCTTTCAGGGGTTCTTATTTCATCTGTTTTGCTTTTTGGAAAAGATCTTCTGATGGGAATTCTTGAAAATGCAGATTCAATAGATTCCAGGAAAGGTTTGTTACTGATTACTTTTATATTAGGAGTTGGAGGAATAATACGATATGGCAGGAAATTTTACCGTGCTTTACGGCAGTATCAAAAATATAAAAATGTAGGCAGACAGATTGGCCTTATCGGAGAAACAGTTTTGGAATGTCTGGTACATGAAAGAATTATTACTACAGATCCTGAAAAGATGAAAGTAGTAAGTTCCGGCAATAAAGATAAAGATGTATTCTGTTATCTGGAAGGTGGCAGTTATTATGAAAAATCACAATTCATCCAGGTGCTTCAGGAAGTAATTTCAAAAGTGGATAACCCAAGATATCTGCTGAAGCAAAAGACCATATTTTTCTTTACAAAAAAAGAAATGTATTATCCCATCCCTGAGGCTTTCGCCAAAAATAAGAAAAGTGCTGATTTCTTTGCCAAAACATGGAGTGAGAAAATTGAAAAATCAGAAGTGCTTTTTACCAGAACTATTGAAGGCCGCCGGATTCTGTTAAAGTTAAGATTTCAGGCTCTCCTGAAAACAGATGCAAGAATAGAGCATCTTCATAAATGGACCCGATAAACTAAAAAATCCCCCGAACATTTCAGGGGATTTGATCATTTATGCATTAGAATCTTTATCGCACAAAGACTTATGAAAAAATTGGATTTTATTTTTTGATGACCTTAGAAGATCCTGACGGAGTTTTAACGATATACGTTCCGCTTGGAAACTCTGAAAGATCAGCCTTTTGATTACCTTTCTTAAGATCCATAGTCTTCATTAGCTTTCCTTCCATACTGTAAACCTCAGCTTTTATATCCTTTTCCGTTTCAATGGAAACAGGTCCGTCAGTTGGGTTAGGATAAATACTGATCCCTTTTTGCGCAGCTTTGGTTTCGTTGGTTGCCAATACAATATTGCTGTCCTTTACCCAGGTGAAAGCATCAAAGCCAAGATAGTAGAAATTACCACCAAGCGTCAGCACCAGCTCATCAATAATAATATTTGAATAGTTCTGGCCGTTCAGATTAGTCATATCAATTAGCGTGTATCCATTTGTAGAGCCAAGTGATGTAGCAAAGTTTCCGGTTTTTATGGTGGAAAATTTAGTAACACCACTTAATTTTCCGGTTACAGTAAGTGACCCTGTGGCATTCTGATTGCTGAATTTATCAGCCGTGTATACCCAAAACTTGTTTACCTTAAACAGATTGGACGTGGTTTTAACACTGAATGATGGATTGGCCGGACCTACATTGGATGTATTGTCTATATACCTGTTATCATTAGCTGTACCAGACCAGCCTGTATTTGGGAAATTTACGACGTTAAAAGTGGATACATGCGAGTTAATTTTAAAAATTACCCCGTTATCTGTAAAGGTAGTGCTTCCAGGAGATTCAGTTTCAAAAAGTTCGCTGCTGGTCTGCCCAAATGAAAAAATTGAAATGAGCAGGCTACATATTGTTAAAAAGGTAGTGCTTTTCATGATTTTTGTATTAAATATTAGATTTTTGTTTGGATATTAACTGCGGGAAGGATATATTCCTTCAACACAGATAATATAGTTCAGTCCGATATACGGAGGCATATTATTCACAGGAAGATTCTGCCCGGTGAACATAATAGACTTTGTACTAATAGCCGTATCCGGATCAGCATCTATAAAACTTGGCACTGGGTCAAAGTTCCTCCCGTTTGGAATTCCCGAAATAGCAAGTGCTGAAGCAGCCGTAGGGGTTGCACTGTTGGCATTCTGGTTTTTTACTCTCAGCTGAAACCCACCTCCTATACTTGGAAGATTGGCTGATAATAGTGTATTCTGAGTGGTCCCTGCCTGAACTCCTAAAGGATAATTTTCGTTAGAGTTTACGGTTCCGGCTCCGATAGCCATACGCCCTTTCATGTTAGGGAGTGCGAAAGTATCAATCCCGTTTCCTCCGTAAGTTGTTCCCAGAATTGAAAATAAAGCGCTGTTTTGGGAAATTCTTAATAAGCTTCCGTCGCAGAACATCCAGCCTCTAGGTGCAAAATTTCCGGCAAATAATTTTACGATTCCAATGTACTCATCCATAATAAATAGTTTTCAGTGATTAAATTTCCTACTCGTATAGGGCTTTTCGGATTCCGCCTCAATAGATCAGTTGTTTTGATAGGTCAAAGGAACGATTTCCCATAAGGCAGTACTAGCGTAGAAAATACCAAATTTCGCACTACGTATTTATACGTAATTTCATTAAAAAAGGGATGAGTGATCTGATATTCCGAAGCGGTGATGAAAGAAATAATTTGTAGAGGATAATTTTCTCTGAAAGATCAGTATTTAGTATTTTTGTAAGAATCCAATTTAAAATAAAAATGAACGAATTTGTAGTATCAGAAATTAAAAATAATATTGCCGAAATTACTTTCGGAACCCCTAAAAGCAACTCTCTTCCGGGAGCAATTCTGGAAAAGCTTGCTCAAACCATTCTGGATGAAGGCGCAAAAGATGAGGTAAAAGCCATTCTGGTAAAGAGTGAAGGAGAAAAAGCATTCTGTGCAGGAGCCAGCTTTGATGAGCTTCTGGCTATTGAAGAACTGGAGGCTTCTACAAAATTTTTCGGAGGATTTGCCAAAGTGCTTAATGCGATGAGAAACTGCGGAAAGATTGTCGTAGTAAGAGTTCAGGGAAAAACAACCGGTGGAGGAGTAGGAATTGCGTGTGGAGCAGATTATTGTTTTGCTACTAAAGATTCTGCGTTAGCGTTAACAGAGATCAATCTGGGAATCGGTCCTTTCGTTATCGGTCCTTATGTAGAAAGAAAAATCGGAAAATCACAGTTCTCTGCAATGGCTATTGATGCTGATTTCAGATCGGCAGCGTGGGCAGAACAACACAATGTTTACCACTCCGTTTCAGACAGCATCGCAGAAATGGATGAACAGCTTGAGAAATTTTTACAGACTTTGGCGTCCAGAAGCAGTGATGCTTTGGCACTGATCAAAAAAGTATCATGGGAAGGTACAGATCATTTCAATGAGCTGATGCCTGCCAGAATCCATATGAGTGCAAGCCTTATCCTTGAAGATTCTGCCAAGAAAAATATCGAAGCCATCAAAGAAAGACTGAGAGCTAAGTAAAAACCAGCTTTCCTATAATACAGCCGTTGATTTGTTCAGCGGCTTTTTTGTTGACCATTAACTGCAAAATCAATTCGCTATTCATAATCTCTTATTTTCCATTTCAATTTTTTCGAAAAATATTTTGCAGGATAAAAATAAATTATAACTTTGTAATTCAAAGTTCTTTTTATGGATTCAAAAAATTATCATGAAGACCTGTCCCATATCCGTTCCATGATGGAGCGGTCTTCCCGGTTTATTTCACTGAGCGGGTTGTCCGGTGTATTTGCAGGACTTGCAGCCTTAATTGGGGCTGGATATGTATATTTTATACTTCAACGTGAAGGAATCGATTATTTTGAAGGTGAGAGGAATTTTTTTAGCCCGGAACTGGTGAAGGAACTGGTGATAACCGGATTTGTAATCCTGATAGTAGCTGTGGTTAACGGATCTGTGTTTACAGCCAATAAAAGTAAAAAGAAAGGACTGAAAATCTGGGATGCAACAACAAAACGCCTTTTGGTAACCTTTGCTGTTCCTTTGGTGACAGGAGGTATTTTTTGCCTGGCGCTCATCTTCCATCATCTGTATGTGTGGATTGCTCCGGCTACCCTGATCTTTTACGGGCTTGCATTGGTAAGTGCAGAACGATATACCCTCACAGACGTAAAATATTTAGGATATCTTGAAATTATTTTAGGAATGCTTTCATTATTCTTCTTAGGCTGGGGATTGGTATTCTGGGCATTTGGCTTTGGAGTATTGCACATTGTGTATGGATTAATCATGCATAAGAAATATAAATAATGGGAATAGGCTTTGTCATACTTATATATCTTTTCATACTCTTTATTTTAAGCTTGACTTGTGCAGTAATAGGAGGTATCATTACTTATTTTGTAAGTAGGGAAGGAAAAAGCAGAAATACGATATTGGTGATAATAGCCCCTTTTGTAGGTTTTTATACTTTTTTTATCTGTGGCTTTATGGGAATGTCTATTGTGGCAGATAAAAAGAAGGTAGATGTTGGAATTGGAGATGCATGGTATGTACCATTAAAACATGAACATCAGCTGTTATTCATTGATATTCCGGAGCAGGCATCTATTGCAAAAGAAAACGGAGAACTATTGGTTTCGGAAATATCAGAAATTGAGGAAAACGGAAATCAGATCTTGGGAAAGATGTTTGATGGCCAGTATTTTTCTTACAATACAAAGACCAGTGAAGTTAAAGAATTCAGTACTGAAAAAGAACTGAGCTCTTCAATTGGAAATAAGAAGCTTCAGCTGACAGATGCTTATGATTTTTATTCAGCCAGGAAAAGTAAAATAATGAGTTTATGGCCAATCTGGATAGGGATTTTATCTTTCATGGGAAGTGTAGGAGCAGTGTCGCTTTTGAAGCAAGTAGTTTTTAAAATTGTTAGAAAAAGA
Organism: Chryseobacterium vaccae; assembly: GCF_009602705.1. NCBI lineage: Bacteria > Pseudomonadati > Bacteroidota > Flavobacteriia > Flavobacteriales > Weeksellaceae > Chryseobacterium > Chryseobacterium vaccae. The sequence goes on from NZ_VSWH01000001.1 coordinate 4,040,174, forward strand.
TAACTGGAAAATAGAATTTATAATTGTGAAGAAATGGATCCTGTTTTTAATCATTATTTTTGCAGCTGTTTTCAGCAGGAATTTTCTGTTCAGCAGTTTATTCAGATATGAAATCATCAAAGAGAGACAGATTTATCCATTTGAAAATGAAAATTTAAAAGACGATAAACCTGCCAGGGAAATAGAAGAGATTATTCAGAACAACTTAGAACAGACCTCATCCGTACTGGCATTTAGTTTTGAGCGCTGTGAAAATGATCCCAATCTGCTTTTGAAAACAAAAAAGGCCAATTGTATAGGATATTCCGCACTTTTAGCAGCATTGATACAAACTGAGCTCAGGAAGAATAAATTAGATAAAAAATGGGAGGTGAGCCATGAAGTAGGAGAGATCTATTTTTTGAATAAAAATATCAATCAGTACTTCACCTCAAAATTTTTTAAAGACCATGATTTTGTGGTCGTGGAGAATAAAGAAACTAAAGAAAGAATAGCCATTGATGCAGCACTCTATGACTATTTCAGAATAAATAAGATAACGTTAAAATGATAAAGATAAATCAGCTCAATAAAGAATTCGAAAGCCGCGTAAGACTGGGCATCATGTCCGTTCTTATGGTGAACGACTGGGTTGATTTTTCTGAAATGAAGGCTCTGCTTGAAATCACAGACGGTAATATGGCAAGCCACAGCAATGCCCTGGAAAAAGCAGGATATATTGAAGTGAAGAAAGAATTTGTAGGAAAAAAACCTAAAACTTCTTACCGCGTAACCCAGAGTGGGAGACTGGCCTTCACGGAACACCTTAATGCTCTTGAAAAATTATTGGGACGATAATTCTTATATTTTTTTGAAAATTTACTTTGCAATTCAAAGTACTTTATAAAAAATAAAATTAAATAATATGATGACACAAAAACAAAAAACACTTACGATTTACGCCCTTCCATTGGTTTTACTATGTATTCCGCTATTTGGAACTATAATTACTGATGAGGTGAACTGGTCTCCTTCAGATTTTATGATCGCAGGAGTTTTACTTTTTGCTACTGCTTTTCTAGTCAACCTCGTAAGGAGCAGAATTAAAAAACAAAGTTGGAAAATCCTGATCTGTACTTTCATTCTGCTGGTTCTCGCATTAATTTGGATTGAATTGGCCGTAGGGATTTTCGGAAGCCCGTTTGCCGGAAATTAATGCCGGATTTACTTTCCCGGAATTAGAAAATACCACAGACCTTAATGATGACCAGAAGAAAATTTATTAAAAGATTGATGCAGATTTCAGTAATCGGAGCATTTCCTGCGCTGTATTCATGGCAGGTAGAACCTTTCTGGATAGAGTTTGTCCAAAAAAAACTTCCGGTTAAAAATTTGCCGGAAACTTTAAATGGTAAAACACTGATGCAGATCTCTGATCTTCATGTGGGAAACCGTTTCGACTGGAATTTTTTGATCGAATCTTTTCAGGAAGCCCAACAATTCAATCCAGATTTTGTAGTCTACACCGGGGATTTTGTGAACCACGGAAATGCAGAAGAGCAGGAAGCTCTGAAAAAAGTGATGAACCACGCTGTTCACGGAAATCTGGCTACTTTCGGGATACTGGGGAACCATGATTACGGAGCAGACTGGAAAGATATACCATGCTCAGAAAAGATCTGTGGAATTCTCGAAAACGCAGGTATCACGATGCTAAAAAACAGAAGTGAAGAAAGCCACGGGCTGAACTTTATTGGGTTTGATGATCTGTGGTCACCCAATTTCGGATTTTCTGAAGTCATGAAGAATTATAATCCTTCAAAAGCTTCCATTGTGCTTTGCCATAACCCTGATGCCTGTGATATAGACATCTGGAACGGCTACCAGGGATGGATTTTGAGCGGACATACCCATGGTGGACAATGCCGAATTCCGGGAATAATTACTCCGGTTCTCCCGGTGAAAAATAAACAATATATCTCCGGCGAGATTGATCTTCAGGATGGAAGAATGCTGTACATCAACCGGGCAATCGGGCATTCTTTCCAGATCCGTTTTATGGTACGTCCGGAAATAACGGTTTTTACTTTAGCTCAAGCTTAATATAAAAATATAACAATGAAAGACCATGAAATTATAAATATAGGAAGAGGGCTGTTTGGGTTATGCCTGCTGCTGGGAAATATATGTCTCTTTGGTTTTATATTCACCAGAGATGACGGTTTTATGGCTGGCGGTTATATGCTGCTTGTATTCGGATCTATACTGAATATGATAGCAATAGCAGGACTGCTGCTGTACGGGCTTATCTGTCATTCAAAACTCAATGCCTGCCTTAAAGCTATAGGAATAATCCTTATCAATATTCCTCTCGCTATTGTGTACACTTTAATAGGACTTACTATCATTTAAAATAATAAACTATGAAAAAAATGCGTGTTGCCTTTTTGCTTTTTGTTTATGATAAAACTCAGAAACTTTACAGAAAATACTTTAAGAAGAAAAAAAGACAGTGGCAGTTCAATGAAAAGCAGCTGCTGGAATTCAAAGAAGATTCTTTAGGCAGAAAGTTGGGGGAGTTTTATAAAAAACATGGATTCTCTATGATCCCTAAAATGGAGAACCACGATGTACACCATCTGATCACAGGCTGTGGAACTCATTTTGAAGATGAAATCGCTATGCAGTATCTGCTTCTCGGAAACGGAAAATTGAATGCCCACCTTCTTGCGGCAGTGGTATTGGGAACACTTATCCTTCCTGAATACATGAAAATGTACCTCAGAGCCTACAGAAAAGGACAGCGTATGAAACCATTTTATAACTGGGATTTTGAAAGCCTCCTGTGGCAGAATTTTGACCACCTGAGAGACTATATCCAACAGAAAGATCCAGTTGTACTTTATTAATTAAACTGATCAAACCATGAAGAGTATCAAATGCAGCCCGCTGGGTAGAAATGTTTTCCTTACCTCATTTTTAACAGGAACGTTTATTTTTATCAGCTTCCTGGTAACCCGATCAGATTTTCTGGTCATACTGGGCTTTTATTATGTCGTTGCTGCTGCAGTCATCAACCTGATTGTACTATTGTACGAACTCATAGAATTTCTAACGAATGTTTCAGATCATAAGGCTTCAGGAAATTCCATATTGCTGCTTCTCCTTAACATCCCGATAGCAGTTGTATACCTTCTTATTGTCTTTAATATATAAACCTTTAATCTCTAAATTTTTCAATTATGAAAACACATCACTATATATTTCTTACAGCCGCTTTATTTGTTGTTCTGTTTTATGATCAGGATATCGGATTGAATTTTGGAATCCTGGGAATTATCTATGCCTTATTAACTTTATTCAGAACGCCGGAGCAAAACAGGACCAGAATTTTTCTGATACTTTTTGTTACCAGTATTTTGTCGAGTATTGCTTTTATATGGTACGGGGACTTTCCTTCATTTCTGGCGGTTGTAAGTTCATTCCTTATGCTTTCTTACCGTTCCCGAAACAGGAAGCTGAAAATGTTATTCCTGATTCCGGTTTTTATAATCAACTGCATTACCTCATTTTTCCGGTTTTTCAGTTTTGATGCATGGCTGCCGAAAAGAAACGTCTCAGGGGTCTGGCAGAAAACATTGGCTTTTGTGTTAATTCCACTCATATTCCTGTCCATTTTTTTTGCGATCTATTCAGCAGGAAGTGATCACTTTGCTGCACTTTTCAGAGATTATGAACTGGATCTGAACGTTTGGCAGGTCATTTGTCTGTCAGCCATCGGGTTTTTTATTGCCTTCAATTACTGGAATTATGCAGTAGAAAGACCAATCTATAAAATGAATCACCTGTTGGATAATGACTTTAGTGAAAACAGGAAACCTCAGAAATCCACCTATTCATTTCTGGATCTTGATGCCGAAAGAATAAGCGGGGTCGTTTCTTTCTTCTCCCTCAACATTTTGCTGGTCTTTTTTATTCTGACCTACAATTATGAACAATTTTATGAAGCTGTAAAGACTCCTTACCAGCTTTCAGAAGAAACCCATCAGAGAGTGAATGCGGTGATTGTATCTATTATAATGGCTATTCTGGTCATCATGTTCTACTTTAAATCTGGCTTTAATTTTGATCCCAAAGCCCGGCTGATGAAAATTTTAGCCAAAATCTGGATATTTCTGAATGCTGTGTTGGTGCTGTCTGCAGCCGTAAAAAACTACGAATATATCGTGAATTACGGGTTTACCTATAAAAGACTTGGTGTGTTTGCATTTCTGATTCTGTCTCTGGCGGGGCTGGCAATGACTTTTATTAAAATTCAGAAGCAAAAAAGAAATGTATTCCTGTTCAATACAATGGCCTGGTATTTTTATGGAACGATCCTGATTTGCAGCTACATCAACTGGGGAGGGTTTATTACCTCACAGAATATGAAACGTAAAGATTTTGTCGTGGATTATCACTTCAGGTCTATTAATTTTAGTGAAAGACCTCTGCTGAAATATGCAGATGAAAAGAATAATCCGGAACTTAGAAAGAAAGTGCAGGATAAAATTAAAGAACAGAAATTAAAACCTTTCCTTTCAAAGATTGTATATTATCAAACCCTGAAATAGAAATAAAAGATTGTCTGAAAAACACTTGGAATAATTTTAGCTTTGAAAAGATCATATGAACCGGAGATACAGATGATTGAAAATATGTTTTCCCGGTTTAAACTACAGTTAACACATCATTCTAAAATAAAGTCCTATGAAAAAGAGCTTATTCTTCATTCCATTGTTGATTCTTTCCTGTAAAAAAGAAGCACCCCCGGTTACAGTACCCGACAAAGATTCTGCAGTGGTAACAGAAATACCGGATTCTGCAGTAAAATCAGATTCGGCAGTGCTTACTAGAGATTCTGTCACCAGGAATGTTTCGGCTGGCGGACGGAAGGGAGTCATGAGAGAAGAAAAAGGCAGACAGATCATAAGAACAGCAGATGCTTCCCAATTGCCTTTCGCATTGGGGGAAGAGTTTACAAAAGAAGGGCAGGAGCTTGTTCTTAAACTCAGGAATTATGGGAAATCAGATTTGAAAGCTACAATCACTACCAACCAGAAAGACTTTAATATCCGTTTCAACCAGATCAGGCTGCCGAACGGAAGCTATGATGGCCCTTTCGGAAGAGATATCACCTATAAAATTCCGGAAAAAGGCGAAGTATGGCTGATAATCGGGAAAAGTAATATGGCTTCAGGAAATACAAAAGGTAGTTTTATGGTTAATGTAGAATAATTGTAATCGGTTTGGTATAGTTTCTGCAAACTGAACACTAAAGTTTAAAATTATGAAAAATATATTTTTAATGACAGCAGCTGTTTCTGTGGTAGCAGTAAGTTGTGGAACGGTACAGTCGCTGGTTCAGAATACATTCCCCTATACAGCCAATGTTTTAGTTTCTACGGGAGTGCCTGCCGATAAAGAAGTTTCATCAACTTCTACTGCAACCAATGTACAGACATGGTTTGGAGGAAATAATAACGCTAAAATTAAAGACGTAAGAATTTCTGATGCGAAAATCTCTATAGTTTCTCCTTCAGGCGGAAATCTGAGTGCCTTTAAAACAGTTAAAGTATACATTTCATCAGGCGGTACCGGAGAAAGACTGGTTGCTTCCCGCTCCAATATATCAACCAATTCTTCCAGCCTGAATCTTGATCTTAATGATACCGGATTTCTGGATGAGGTCGTAAAAAGTTCCGGACTTACCGTAAGAACCGTTTATGAATTGAAAAACCAGACCAGTTCAGATATGAATATCAAAGTTGCGCTTAATTTCAGCAGCGTTCCTGCGAAATAGTTTAATATATATTGATTAAAAAAACACCTTTCAGTACTGCTGAAAGGTGTTTTTGTTGAGTTTATAATTTTGTGAATTTCTCAACAACTCTTCTTTGTCCTTCATTAATATTGATCATATATTGTCCCGGAGGAAGAGAAGATATGTCCATTCTTTCATCTGTAGAAACCGAATTTTTGATCACAGATCGTCCCTGCATATTGATAATTTCTATATCAAGCTTTTTATTTTCACCGCCTTTTAATGCAATATAGTTGCCTGCCGGATTAGGATAAATTTTGATTTCTAACGGAAGCATATTTTTTACAGGAGCTGCAAAGCTGCCCTCTAATTGTAATATGGCATTTTTTACATTGGGAAGTGGTCCTATTTTCTTATTGGTGTCTGTTCCTCCCTGAGGAATTCCCGTAGAAACCAAAAGGTTTTTCATGGCAGCCGGAGTTAAATACTGGCCTGTATTCTGACGGTAGAAAGACTGGATCAATACAGCTGCTGAGGCTACGGTAGGAGTGGCAGAACTTGTTCCGCTGAAATAGTTATAAGTCCTGTTGTTATCATTATCATATTTCTGGTAAGAACCATATCCTGCCGCCAGAACACTGCTTCCCCAGCCCTGAACATCCACCCTGTTTCCGTAGGTGCTGAAGCTTAGTTTAGAATGGGTAGTATTAGGAGAACCGGCTCCTACAATAATGGCTCCGCTGTTTCCTCTTGCCCGGTACGCTGCGTAAAAAGGCTCATCTAAATCCTGATTTCCGTTTCCTGCAGCAGCAATAATGATAATTCCGGAATCTGTAGCGGCTTTTGTCATATCCCAGATAACACTGTCATATTCTGCAGGGCAGTAACCATCTTTCCCGCCGGTCTGCATTTCGTATAAAATAATGTCGCCTGCCTGAGAAGCACTGATAGATCTGCTTACCGCCGAAGCCCTGTTATAACCAACAGTCGTCCATTCTAAATAACCTTTTATTTCAGAAGCACCATAGGCTGCCCCGGAAAGCCCTACATTATCTTTTGCTGAACCCATAATACTTACCACAGCGGTTCCATGATCCATATAATTGTTGCCCGATAATCCGGAGTTAGGAGTGTATCCTGATTCCAGCTGTATAAAGTTCTGTGCGGACAGCATTTCATGGGTTTTATGAAAGCCATATTCTACATCACGAATACGGATGTTTTGTCCGGTAATCCCTCTGGACCAGGCATATTTTGCATTGATGCCGGGATTATCGTTGAGGTAGGTCTGCAGGCTTTCCAGATTAGGTGTTACGGTATACATTTTAACTAACGGTGGCTCAATTGGAGTTCCGCTCATGACTGATACATACTCAATCTCAGGAAATTTTTCAAGAACCCGAATCATCTTTTTTGTACCTTCTTCATTTTGTAGAGGAAGCTCTGCCTTGAATATCCGTTTCAGTTTTTCTACAGATTCACCCGAATGACCATTGGCCTTACTGTCTCTCATCATTTCATCAAGTTTCTGATCACTGAAACCGAGATCATAAGTAAATGAAATCTGATTGGCTCTGGCAAAGCTTTCCAGCTCCGGATTTTTACTGAATGCCATTTTTTCAGAGTTGATCCCTTTTGAAAAGCATACATAAATGTGATCTTTCAAATGGCTTGCTTTATTAAATGTATTTTGCCCAAAAGAAAGGGTAAAGCATAAAATAAGTAACGTGAGAAGTGAAATTTTTGCTCTCATAATATTGTATTAAATGGTTGTGAATCATATATAATTGGTGTTTTTTTAGGTAATGAGATAAAAAATAAATGAACGAACGAAATCTTCATCTGCTATAATCAGATTACATCAAAAATAAGAATAAAATAAATGCAAATCACTTTTTTGTGAATTTTTCAAATAAATAATTCTTTTAATACTGATGAAAACTATATTTACAGGATTAAAATGAAAAACGTCTTTCAGAAATTTTGAAAGACGCTGTTTTATAGAGGATTAAAGTAATGCTGGTGAGGTATTCAATTCTTAATGAATACTGATGAATTCCTGGATTAGTTTTTTGTTATTGAATCCATCACAATGGTTACAGGTCCGTCATTAATTAGGGAAACCTTCATGTCCGCCCCAAAGATACCACTTTCAGTTTTTAATCCGGATCTGGCGATCTCTTCTTTAAAATAATCAAAGAGAGGGACAGCTTTGTCAGGTTTTGCTGCCTTTATAAATGAAGGACGGTTTCCTTTTTTATAGTCAGCAATCAATGTAAATTGACTGATACAAAGGATTTCTCCTGAAATATCCTTTACAGAAAGATTCAGTTTCCCATCTTCATCGCCAAAGATCCGGAGATTCAGTACTTTCTGAACCAGCCAGTCTGCATCTGCTTTTTCATCGTTTTCATCTATTCCGGTTAGCAGCATTAAGCCTTTACCGATCTCACCCACTGTTTTTCCATCTACTTTTACACTGGCTTCCGATACTCTTTGTATGACAATCTTCATTTTATTGATCTTTACTTTTAAACTTCCAATATAAGAAAACTCAAAGGATAGCAGCAAGAATTCAGGAAAGTTTTGTTCAATGGTAAGCTATAATTTTATATATTGTCAGCCTTTTATGTTCAGTATTCTGAAAAGCTTTAAAAACATGATAACAATGAAAAAGATAGCCGCGATACTATTGGCGCTCATGAGCTGTTTACTATATTCTCAAAATGACCGCTTTATTTATGAGATCAGTTTCAAAAAAGATTCTGCTTCCAGCGAAATCACAAAAGAAAATTACCATTTAGACATTACAAAAGAAGAAATAGCCTATTACAACAGAATTTTTTATATCAATGATTCCGTATTTGCGGCAACAGGAAAAGAGGGTTTTAAAGGATATCGTTTAACTTCCTTTTTAACCAGAAATAAAGGGAATTCCATTTATGAAAATTACGAATATATAGGAGATGTGAATTTTTATAAACTGGAAACACCTGCCCATCTTGTATGGAAGATATCAGACAGTACAAAGATGATAGGCGAGCTGAAAGTACAGAAAGCAGAAACCGGTTTTGGGGGAAGAAAATGGGTTGCGTGGTTTACCCAGGAAATCCCTTTGTCATATGGCCCGTATAAATTTAATGGTCTTCCCGGAATGATCATTGAAATCCATGATACCCGGAATGATTATATTTTCAAGCTGATTAAAAGTGAGAAAATTCCCGGAAATTACGAAAGCTACAGCCTTAAAGAGCGGAGAAGCAAAGCAATAAAAGTCAGTCAGAAAAAACTGAATGATCTGAAACTAGAACTGTATCAGAGCCCTTTTAAATACGTTTTTAATGGAAAATTGAGTATTCCTGAAGGCAAAAAGCTTCAGTTGGATGATGGCACCATCCTGACCAAAGAAGAATTAAAGCCGGCAGAAAAAAATGAACGGAAAAAGCTCAGATCTTTTAATAACCCGATAGAATTGGATAAGGCTATTCAATATCCCGATAATGAATAAAGAAACCGCAATTTAAGATCATTGCGGTTTTTATTTTGGACTAATAATAAATGTTCAGGGTTTTGGATGCCGGGTCATAATTGTAAGGGTACGTTTTCGGAGGAAGGGAGGTTTGAGCTCCATCCAGCGGCTGGCCTGTATTCAGTATCCATTTTGTATTATCTTTTGGACACAGAATATTGATGTTGTTTTGTACCTCAAGGGTAGTATTGGAATCAGGGCAGAGATGAGGAGCATTACGGTCATAAACCTTAAAGGCGTCACCAACACGGACAACAATCAGCCCTCTGGTTCCGGACTGCTGTTCGTCCACATAAATCCAGCCTCCGCTGTACGTAAGATTATAATAAGCCGGAAGGTTGAGGTTTAAGGTAACATTAATAGGATTGTTGGGAAAGCAGCTTACAGTATCTTCTCTGCTTCCACATGAGTTTATAGTTAAATTGCTGAAAATCAGAAGTATGAAAATAGATAGTATCGAAAAAGTTTTTTTCATTTCAATTTAAATTTTTATATATTTGTAAAAATAAAACGATTATAATACGAAAACATTGTCCGGCAAATGTCGGATTATTTTTTTATACTAAAACTAAATTTTGAAAATTATGGCAAGCTATGTAACAAAGGAGGGGCTAGAGAAAATGAAAGCTGAGCTGGAACAGTTAGAAACTGTGGAAAGACCAAAAATTACCCAGCAGATCGCAGAAGCAAGAGACAAAGGAGATTTGTCTGAAAATGCGGAATACGATGCGGCCAAAGAGGCTCAAGGGATGCTTGAAATGAGAATTTCCAAGCTGAAAGATACTATCGCAACCTCTAAAATCATAGATGAAAGTCAATTAGATACTTCAAAGGTTTCCATTCTTACAACGGTAAAACTTAAAAATAACGCTACCAAACAGGAGCAGGTGTTTACACTGGTACCGGATAATGAAAGTGACCTTAAAGCAGGGAAAATTTCTGTGAATACCCCTATCGCAAAAGGACTGCTTGGAAAAGTAGTAGGCGAAACTGCAGATATCGTTCTGCCTAACGGAAACAAACTGTCTTTCGAAGTATTAGACATTTCTCTATAGTCTGATACATCTTCTTATCTGAATTTCTGATTATTAACTCTATTATTTAATTTCTAACTTCTACAACATGAGCAGTATATTCACAAAGATCATCAACGGCGAAATTCCCTCCTATAAAATTGCAGAGGATGAGAACTTTATCGCATTCCTGGACGCAATGCCATTGGTGAAAGGACATACATTGGTTGTTCCCAAAAAAGAAGTAGACCTGATCTTTGATCTGGAGAGTGAAGAATACAAAAACCTTTGGGGATTTGCACAGAACGTAGCGAAGAAGATTAAAAATGCTGTTCCCTGCGTGAGAGTAGGGGTGGCAGTAGTGGGACTTGAAGTTCCGCATGCACATATTCATCTCATCCCTTTGAATAAGGTGGAAGATATGAATTTCAGAAATGAAAGATTAAAATTAACGGACGAAGAATACACAGAGATTAAAAACTCTATTATTAATTCTTAAAAACATAAATCGTAAAAAAGTAATTTTTTACGATTTTCTTTAACATATACAATATATTATTATAGTATGAACTCAAACCAATGTTCTTTCTGCGGCAGAAAAAGAAATGAAGTACAGATGCTGATTTCCGGGCAGAATGGTTTTATCTGCGAAAACTGTATAGAGCAGGCGCATGTGATTGTAAAAGACAGCGTTTCAAAAACAGGATATTCCCCGGCAGAAAATATAGACGAATTAAAAAAACCTAAGGAGATCAAGGTATTTCTTGATCAATATGTTATTGGGCAGGATCAGGCAAAAAAACAGCTTTCGATCGCGGTGTACAATCACTATAAAAGACTTCTTCATGCCAAGGATGAAAACAGAGAAGTAGAGCTGGAAAAATCCAATATCATCATGATTGGTGAAACAGGTACCGGAAAAACCTTACTGGCAAAAACCATTGCAAGAGAACTTAATGTACCTTTCTGTATCGTTGATGCAACTATCCTGACAGAAGCCGGTTATGTAGGGGAGGATGTCGAAAGTATCCTTTCAAGACTTTTAATGGTGGCAGATTATGACGTGGAAAAAGCAGAAAGAGGAATTGTATTTATTGATGAAATTGATAAGATTGCAAGGAAATCAGATAACCCGAGTATTACAAGAGACGTTTCCGGAGAAGGAGTACAGCAGGGACTGCTGAAACTGTTGGAAGGAAGCATTGTTAATGTTCCGCCTCAGGGAGGAAGAAAACATCCGGATCAGAAGTATATCCAGGTAAATACCCAGAATATCCTGTTTATAGCCGGAGGTGCTTTTGATGGAATCAAAGAGATCATTGAAAGAAGAATGAACAAGCAGGCTATCGGGTTTAGTTCTGAAAAGATTAATAAAGTAGATGAAGATGAATATGTATTAACAAATATTAATGCAATTGATCTTCGTTCTTTCGGATTAATTCCTGAACTTTTGGGAAGATTTCCGATCATTACTTATCTTGATAAACTAACAAAAGAAACCATGGTAAGGATTATGAAAGAACCTAAAAATTCTATCATTAATCAATTTGTGGAGCTTTTCAAAATGGATGGTACCCAATTGTCTTTCACAGACGGTGCTATCGAGAAAATTGTAGAAGAAACCATTGAGAAAGGATTGGGCGCCAGAGGCTTAAGAGGAACAACCGAGAAGGTTTTGGAGGATTATATGTTTTCAATAGGAGAAGAGAAAGAAATCATATTGACGGAAGATAATATTTTTGTTAATAAATAAAATATATTTTTTTCTAAGAAATAAAAATCATACCTTTGCGGGTGAGATTGTATTAACACACAAATAATTTATACAATGAGAAAAAGTTTATTTGCTATAGGTCTTTTAGCCGTTAGCTATTCTGTTCAGGCGCAGAATGTTTTATGTCACGTAGACACTAACGCTAATATGTATGTAAGCGAAGGTACCCTGGTTTATAGCGGTGGAGGTGTTCAGACAAAAGGAAATGGTCTTTTGGATGTTCACGGTAACGTTATGATTGTAGGTGCCGCAGGAGATGCCCTAAAAACAATTACCGGCACCGGTTCAGATAAAACCGATGGTGGTAATATCGTATTAAGGCTGAATAATTCAGGCAGCTATGACACTTCTACTTACGGACAGTTGTATATCAATGGGTTAAACCAAGGCGATATTACAGGTATTGTAAGTAAAGAATTCAGAAGCAAGAAACATGGTAACGGTAGCTATTATCAACAGCTGGCAATGCCATTTTTTGGTAAAACATTGAGTTCTCTGTCCTCAGAATTCGGTAAAGTATTCAATACTGCACGATACAGTAAAAATGAAATTCTGAAGCTGAACAACATTAACAATGTTGCAGAAACACTCACCAATCTTGCAGCAACAACCAGCGATGCAACCGGTTATTATATGTTGGGATCAAACAATAATAACTTAGATACCAGTACGCCGCCAGCATCAATGGCAACCATTGCTCCAACCCCTACAGGTTCTGTTTATACCCTTAACGGACGTCCTAATGCAACACTGGCTAACGCTACCTTGCAGAATGGAGGAAGTATAGATTTCGGAGCAGGAGGTAACAACCTGAATCCATATGGTGAAAAGTATAACACCCATATTCAGGATCAGTTTGAATTTTCAACAGGAGCCTGGGTATCATCAACATATGGTAAAAATATTTATCAGTTCGGAAATCCTTTCCTAACCAATCTTGACTTATCAAGAATCGGATATGTAGAGAACGGAGGAGTTACTGACGGAAATAATATTTCCAATATCTGGGGAGTAAGATATGACCCTGGAACTGTTGTCGCTACTCCTGCGGGTAATGCATACAGTATGGGAGCTCAGATTCAGACATATAATGCTTCCGGAATTCCGGCAGGGGATGTAGGACTTATTATTAAGCCTATGCAGGCATTTGTTTTGAAACTGAGAAACAATAATCCTCAGACTTTAAATTTTAATACCCTTAGAAGATTTAGCTCCACAACCAGAGCTGCAGGTACAGACTATAACGTAACTGCTGCTAAAAACGTAACTTCAGGAACTCTGAAGCAACTTGGAGTAATTGGTCTGGATGCTAACGGATATGAAGTTTCAAGAGCGTATTATGTAGTTTCCAATACTGCCACTACAGGGTTTCAGTCTTCAATTGCTACTACCGTTCAGGCAACCAATACAAGTGCCAATCTGATCGGAACATTTGAAGAATTACCAACTGGAGGTTATGATCCGAACTACAACGCTAAATATTGGTTATACATCAATGAAGCCAATGAAAACAACTTCCTTGGAAAAGATGTTTTACTTTGGAACTATGATTACGATAAGCCAAACAGAAAAATTGTATCTTATAAATTTGAGATCAGAGAAAACGCTGAACTTGTTCCGGCTGGAACACACCAGCTTTCTTCTGGGGAAGGTTTCTATTACAAAGCTTCTAATGGTACAGTACAGCAGGCAAAACAAGGAGATATAGTTTCTTTAAGTTCTAAATCTTATAATTTATACTACGGAGAGCCAAACAAAGGTTCGCTAGGAGCGAGAGATACTGAGGCTACACAATCAAGAACAATGGTAGTTTATAATCCAGATATTACCAACTACATTGTGAGATTCGATCCGGATTGGAAAAAAGCAGATATTGAAGTTTATGATATGAGTGGTAAACTGGTTATTTCTAAAAAAGCAGTTGACACATCTAGAGATTTTGTAATTGAGCTTAACAGCGCTCTTAAAAACTCTTATGTTGTAAAAATTGTTTCAGATAAAGGAATAACCGTTAGCACTAAAATCTTAAAATAAATATTATGAAAACTATAAATAAACTAGTATCAGCTCTTTTTATATTCGCAGTATTACTGGTCAGGGCAGCAGATCCTAATGATATGCCAGTGCCGGGTGGAGACGGAACAGGAACGGTAGGTCCTGGAAAACCGGCATCTCCTATCGATATGTACATTTATGTACTGTCAATAGTAGCTATCCTCTTCATTGTTTATTACACTAAAAAATATAAAAGCGTAAAAGCCTAAAATTTTATTAAAATAAAAAAACTCTCTGATTAATCAGAGAGTTTTTTTATTTTTACCCTATGAAAAAGATTTATATAGTATCTGCAGTATTAGCTGCATTTTCTTTACAGGCTCAGTTTACTGTAACCATTCAGGCGCCTGCAGATTTTAAAGATCAGGATGCCATTCTATATACACTCAACGGCTCAAAGGACGTTATTGTTACCAAAGAGCAAAATAAGAACAATACATGGACTTTCAAGAATCCTAATCATTACATGGGAATGATGAAGGTGTATTTTCCGGGCTCCAATAATACGGTGAGTTTTATTTCCGAAAATAAGAATGTCAATATTAAGCTGGATGTTCAGAACAATAAAATTAAAGATGTAGCTTATCTGGATGAAGTTAATGATCTGATGAGCAAACAGCAGGAAGGTTCTCAGAAAAAGGAAATGATTCTTCCGGCTTTGGCACAGATCAAAGAATATTATAAAGATAACACAGATTTCGGAAAAGCTCTCAAAACAGAAATTAGCAGACTTTCAGGTAATGCCGCCCCTATAGATGCAGCGAAACACCCGTTTATTTCTTTCTATAATACCAACTACAGTAAGTTTCTGTCTAATTCCTCAGATCCTTCTAAAAAGGTTTCTCAGGACGATATTATCAACTTCCTGGACAAGTCCAATGATATGCTTGAATCTTCATCCTTATTAAGACCAGTTTTAGTAGCTTATCTTAATGCTGGTGGCAATACTAATGTACCAGCTTCTGTAGATAAGGTGTTAGACCGCTTAAAAGTAGAAACTCCAAGAGGGCAGGCTGTTCTGTCTGAGCTTATTGATATTTTCGATGCTTACGAAATGGATGAGTTTAAAAACAAGTACCTTAGCCTGGCTAAAAATCTTAAATGTACAATCACCGATAGATTAGCTTCTACGTTAAAATCTAATGCTAATGTAGAAATAGGGGCTGTATTTCCTAATTATAAATTCCAGTCACCTGTGAATACCACAGCAAAGTCACTTCAGGATGTAAAAGCAGATAAGAAAATTGTAATTTTCTGGTCGTCTACGTGTTCTCACTGTGAAACTGAGCTGCCTAAGCTTCTGGAGAAATACAATGATCTGAAAGCGAAAAATATCCAGATTGTAGGTCTGTCTTTAGATACAGATAAAAATTCCTACACCAACAGAATTGCTGCATTTCCATGGATCAATGATTCTGAACTGAGAGGTTGGAACAGCAGTTATACCGAAACCTATAATGTTCACGCAACACCTACGTATTTTATTTTAGATGCTAACAATAAGATAATCAGCAAACCAGACCATGTAGGCGATGTTTTGGAATATTTTAAGGTAAAATAATTTTGGTAGTAAATAAATATTTTCTATATTTGCACCACCAAAACGGCGAGGTAGCTCAGTTGGTTAGAGCGCAGGATTCATAACCCTGAGGTCACGGGTTCAATTCCCGTCTTCGCTACAAAGTCCCTAATTTTAGGGACTTTTTTATTTGTATTCATTTGAATATTTTTTTAAACCTATTCTAGAATATCTTTCTTACTTTTGAGCGAAAATTGATAATTGATGAAAATCAGTAAAGAAGGGGTAATCCCCTATATAAATGGAGCTCTAATATTATTTATTATTTCTTATATTGCTTTTGGATTTATTACCCAGAAGCAGATTGGTAAAGAAAATGGTTTAGGATGGGACGGAGTGTATTATAATGCAGCTTATCAGGTATTTTCAGATAAAGGAAATGAACTGTATAAAAGTAAAGATCACAACAATACGTATTATAATTTATATCATGATGCCGATCCGTTTAATAAAAGGGTAGGGGTCCCCGAATTGGCAACAGCTCTTCCTTTTGATGCGGCTACCAGTTTTAAATTAATTAATCTTATAGCTTTCTTCTCCGGGCTTATCCTGTTGATGTATAAATGGGGAAAGAAGAATATTACTATTGCTTTAATTTTTATTCTTTCTATTCTGATAACGCCGCAGATGCCGTTCAGGCTTACTCTTTTTTATCCTTTTACCGTAGATGGGGTGCAGTTTTTATTTATTGCTTTAATGCTATGGTTTTTCGATAAACCTTTATATGTGATACTGGCAAGTATACTTTTTATGCCCTTTAAAGAAAGTACGATTCCTATTTGTTGTATCTATTTAGGAACAAGATTTTTAATCTATAGAAAGTTTAAATACCTGTTGTATATTGTACCGGTTGTTCTGCTCTTCTGGGGCTATTTGCAGTTGGGTGCCGAAATCTTTGGATTTAACAGTGAAAGTGTAGGGCTTGGTGCCCTTGAGTTTTTCTTCCACCGCTTTTATGGTGAGATTGAAAATACAGTCCGGCTTCTTGCGTGTTTCTTTATTGTATTTTCTTCCTTCTTGTTTATCAGAAGAAAATTTTCTGAGCAGACCTTGTTTTTTACATTTCTGATTGCACTTCTGTCCGTTTCAGGATCTGATCTTACAAGAATATTCTGTGTTGCACTTCCTTTCCTTTTTGATGAACTGATCAATAATGACAAAATAAAGAATGTTTTTCTCTATTTAATTATATTTATCATTTTTCTTCCTTATAAGTTTGCGTTTACTATTTTAGAATTTCAGGATAGTAATGAGATTGGGGAAGGGTTTTTCATTACGAATTTTGAATACCTGGATGTTAAAAAGAGTATCTTCTTTTTAATTTATTTTGTAGTTTGTAATCTGCTTTTATTTTTTTATTTAAAATATGCAAGACGCAAACAATTGATACAATAAAGTGAAATGATCATACCGGAAATTACTGCAGATTTCAATATAATTCTGGTTTATCATTATAACATTTAAAGCTGTAAGAGTTCTCTTGCAGCTTTTTCATTTATTCTTAGAATATGTTTTTTCAATATTAAATTATCACAACAAAGGGATAAATTAGGTATAAATACGTACTGTTTTTTTTAGAAGGGTGCTTAGATTTGTATTTAACATAAAAGTATAAATCTAAAAAAAAAACTAATTCTATGGCTAAATTCTTAAGAAAAAATGCATGGGAGAAAGGAGGCACTTTTGATAACCCTGATCTTTTTTGGTATGCAAAGGGAGTAGGAGCTTTGCAATCAAGACTTCTGAGTGATGAAAACAGCTGGTGGTTCTTTGCCGCTATTCATGGTGAACAGATTGGAGGAAAGAAATTTCCTAACTGGAATGTACTTACCGGTGTTCCGAAAGTTCCTACAAGCCCGCTTCCTTCCCCGGATGTTATTAAGAAATTCTGGAATCAATGTCAGCATCAAAGCTGGTATTTTACACCATGGCATCGTGGTTACCTTATCGCTTTGGAAGAACAGGTTCGTCAGGCGGTCATCAGTTTAGGAGGACCGGCAGACTGGGCACTTCCTTATTGGAATTATTTAGGTCCCGGAGATCAATATAAAATTCCACCTGCCTTTATGCAGGAGACAATGCCTGATGGTAGTGCCAATCCTTTGTATGTAACCGCGAGATATGGACCTAAAAGTGACGGAAATGTATATGTACCCATCCCACCCATCTCAGAGGTATGCCAGGGAAATACTATTTATACAGGAAGCAATACTTCAACGCCACATCCTGGATATGGAGGGCCAAAAACGAAATTTTCACATGACGGTAATGTGAGCGGAAATTTAGAAAGCAATCCGCACAATCTGGTGCACGTAAAGGTTGGAGGCCAGGATGGCTGGATGTCAGATCCTGATTCTGCCGGGCTGGATCCTATTTTTTATCTGCACCATTGCAATATAGACAGAATGTGGGCGGCATGGAATACAAGCAATGATAATCCTACGGATCCGGATTGGTTAAACGGGCCTGCAGCATCGGGGGAAAGAGAGTTTATCATGCCTGTACCGGGTAATGATAAAGGCTGGGTATACACTCCTGCAGAAATGAGTAACTTAGAGACACTGGATTACAGCTATGATGACCTTTCACTGACCACGGCTCCGCTGCCTCAGAAGACACTTGCTCAGAGATTAAATAAATTAGGTGCACAGCCTGTTGAAAATCTGGAAGAAAAAAATATGGATTTAGGACGTAACTCAGAGCTTGTTGGTGCCAATGCAGGACAAGTTCAATTAGACGGATCAGGAACAAAAACCAGTGTAAAGCTGGAAGGAAGCTCCTGGAAAAACGTATCCGGAAGTCTGATGAAAGCTTCGGTAAACAATTTGCCGGATCAGGTTTATCTTCAGCTGGAGAATGTGAAAGGAACCGCTGATTCCAATGTTTTAAGTGTTTCGGTAAATCATCAGCTGGCAGGCTACGTTTCTCTTTTCGGGTTACGTAACGCTTCTGACAAAGACGGGCATAATGGAGGTAATGGACTTACTTTTATCCTGAATATTACAGAGATCATTGACAACCTGTTTGTGAGTAATAATCTTGATGTAAATTCTCTGGAAGTAGCTATTCTGCCTGATAACGCAATTCCAAATGACGAAACCATTACGGTAGGACGGGTGAGCATCTACCGTGAACAACAGAAATTATGAAAATCTCAGTAAGAGATGGCAACTATATCACGGCTGTCATTCTCATCACAAGTATCATATTCTGGATTATATTGCTGGTGAATCCGGGTGGAATTATGGGGATAAAACATTGCCACATGACGGCAGACGGCGCATCAAATGTTTCTCTGCAGATGATGCTTCAGATGAATCCTTTTTCAGAGATGATGACAGGCTGGATTCTTATGGTATTGGCGATGATGCTTCCAAAGCTGATCTCACCGGTTCAGTATATTTATGCAAGAAGCCTTAAAAGACGTCGCTTCTGGCTAAGCTTACTCTTTGTATTAAGTTATACAATGGTCTGGACGGTTATGGGAGTAGTAATGAATGCTGTTATCCTCGGATTTAATCTGTTATTGCCCGGAGGCTCATATATTCCGGCTCTTATCGTAGGAATTGTAGCTTTGATCTGGCAATTTTCACCAGTGAAGCAAATGTGCTTGAACCGCGGACATGATCACATCTCGATTGCTGCTTTGGGATGGGCTGCAGATCGGGATGTCTTGAAATTTGGAATAATGCACGGAATATGGTGTATCGGTTCTGGATGGGCCTTAATGCTGTTCCCGATGATCCTGCCGGAAGGACATAATCTGGCGATGATTCTGGTAACGGTTATTATGATCAGTGAACATATGGAGCATCCAAGATATCCGCGCTGGAATTTTGATTTCCGTCTGAAGCTCATCCGGATCATGGTGGCCAGAATAAAAATCAATTGTAAAAGAAAAGAAGAAATTCAACATCAGGTTCACTTTGATATGACTGAAAAATTTCTTTAAATTCTGAAGAAACATAAAATAAAAACCGCAGCCTGAATCAGATTGCGGTTTTTATATATTTTTTTTAAAAGTATCAACTCTGATACCCCAGTAATTTTCTGATCTGGTAGAAGAATCTTTCAATCAGTCTTAGGTCCTGGGTGACAATTTCAGCATTCCCTCTGAGCTCTTTATCAAATACGAGGGTTTTGTTATAGCTGGTTTTTAATCCTTTTGGAAGAATTACATCTACGTAATAATTTCCTTTGTCATCCGGAATAAGAGAGATATTCTGTACTTTTCCTTCCACAATACCATATTCCTGAAAACGGTAATTATCCAGTTTAATCAGTACTTTTTCGCCTGGAATGATTTTTCCGGAGTTAATGGTAGGTACAGACATCCGTCCTACAAGATTCTCTTTATTGGCAGGAAGAATAGAAAGAATAGGTTCACCGGTTTTTACAAACTGATTTTCACCAAAAAACTGTTGAAAACTGGCCATACCGTCAGTCGAAGAAATTACAAGATAGGTTTGTTCCCATTGTTTTAAAGACTTACGAAGCTGTTCGAAAAGCTGTAAAGTCTGTGATGAATAAGTAATCTTGTCCTTTTCTGTATTAATGGCAGTACCGCTTTTGGTTTTATGTAGGTTGGAGATTCCTTCTTCCATCTGTGATAGAGAAATCGTAATATTTTCAAGATTCTGCTGGGCCTGAATATATTTTATTTTCTCGTTTTCCAGTTCCATGGAAGAAATAACGCCCTGGTTAAATAGTTCCTGCGATCGTTGATAATTCTTTTTTGTGAGTTCATATTTGGCCTGTTCTAAATTCTTTTGCTGCTTCGTTGTTGCCATTCTTACACGGTATTCCGAAAGACTCTGATTGGCTGCAATATTTTCCGGTGCATAAGGCTGGAGTCTGGTGAAAAGTTCTTCATCCTGAAATGCTTTTGCAAAATTGTTGTAGTCGCCCTGAAGCTCTCCAAGCTTAAACCTTGATGCCTGCGCGATGGGAAAGGACAGAACCTGGTTGGGAGTAATGGAATCCACCAGTTTTTTCAATTCCAGAACATCTTTATAGTTGGCTGCAGACTGCATCACCATAAGAACATCATTCTTTTTAACTTCCTGATGGTTTTTGATAAATATTTTTTCAATTTTTGAACTGGTCCGGGCCTCTATCTTTTCAGGAGGATTTTGTGAAGTAACAATAATTGGAGCCGGAACAAATTCAGGGTACTTGATGATGTAGCTCATCAGAAGAATAAGCAGAAGTATAATAAATATAAGCGTATTTCCCCAGCGTATCATCCAATGGGGCGGCTGGGTAAGAATGTCCTGAACGCTTTCCGAACGAAGTTCAATAGTATCTAAAATTTCCTTTTCCATATAAGCAGTCTGTTGAAACCAAAATCTTCACAGGAAGATCCTGATTCATTTTTTCATTTTAAAATAAATTATAACAAAGACAGTTGGCAATCATATCTCTAATCATTGTAATGCTGTCTTCAATTTTTTTCTTTGTAATATTGTAATTGATACGTATTAAGTTGAGTACGTGAATTTAGTAAAAACAGATTAATTCCCCAATTCCAGCTGATTCTTCACCAGTCTGTAATATTCACCTTTTAAAGCAACAAGTTCACTGTGGCTGCCTTCTTCCACTACCTTTCCTTTATCCAGAACAATGATCTTGTCGGCATGTTTTACGGTAGATAACCTGTGAGCTATGACAATGGCTGTTTTTCCTTTAAAGAATTGTTCCAGATTTTCCATAATGATCTTTTCATTATTGGCATCTAAGGCAGAAGTAGCCTCATCGAAAAAGATATATTCCGGAGATTTATAAACTGCTCTGGCAATGAAAAGCCTTTGTTTTTGTCCACCGCTTACTCCCACGCCTTCATTTCCGATTTTTGTATTGTAGCTTAAAGGTAGTCCTTCAATAAACTCTTTAATATTAGCAATTTCTACGGCACGTCTTAATTTTTGCTTGTCGATATGATCTTCGCCAACAGCAATATTGTTGGCAATCGTATCATTGAAAACATACCCTTCCTGCATTACAACCCCACAATGATCTCTCCAGAATCTTGGAGATACGTTTTTCAATTTTGTATTCCCTATTTTAATATCTCCTTCAGAAGGCTCATAAAACTTCATGAGCAGCTTTAAGAGCGTCGTTTTTCCGCTTCCGCTTGCTCCTACAATAGCGGTGGTTTTCTGATAAGGAATGCTAAGATCCAGATTTTCAAATACCGGAACATCAGACCCGATGTATCTGAATGACATATTGCTGATCTCAATGTCTTTTTGCGGTACTTCTGTAGCATATTGCTCATCCTTGTCTTCTTCATCTTCTTTATCATGAATTTCACCAAGCCTTTCAAGAGAAATTTTAGCATCCTGAGTTTGTTTGATAAAGTCAATAAGCTGAAGCAGTGGGCTGTTAAGCTGCCCAATAATATACTGTACAGAAAGCATCATCCCCAAAGTAAGATTACCGCTCAGAACAAGTTTTGCAGAAAGAAAACTTACCAGGATATCTTTCATCTGGTTAATGAAATTTCCTCCTACAGACTGCCATTGCTCTAATGAAAGTGACTGAATTCTTATTTTAAATAGTTTTACCTGAAGGAATTCCCAGTCCCAGCGTTTCTGTTTTTCAGCATTATGCATTTTAATTTCCTGCATCCCGTTGATCAGTTCAATGACTTTACTCTGTTCCTGAGAAACCTGAGAGAATCTTTTATAGTCTAATTCTTTTCTCTTTTTAAGGAAAAAGCTGATCCATCCAACATACAATACGGCTCCTACCAGATAAACGATAAATAGTCTATAGTCATAAAACAATAGAACAATACTGAAAATAATAAGGTTGACCAATGAGAACAATGTATTTAAAGACGAACTGGTCAGAAGCTGTTCAATTCTGTGATGGTCATTAATTCTCTGCATGATATCTCCTGTCATTCTCGTATCGAAAAAGCTGATAGGAAGTCTCATCAGTTTAATAAAGAAATCTGAAATGATAGAGATATTGATTCTGGCGGATAAGTGAAGCAAGATCCAGCTTCGGATAACTTCAATTCCCATTCTTCCCAGAAACAGCATGATCTGTGCAAGAAGTACAACATAAATGAAGTTAAGATCCTGATTTTGTATCCCCACATCTACAATACTCTGGGTAAGGAATGGGAAAATAAGGGAAAGTAAACTTCCTGCTAAAAGTCCTACTGCAAGCTGGATAACAAGTGATTTGTACTTTAAAAGATATTTGGACAGAAAAGAGAAGCTTGCCTTGCTTTCTTCTGAATCGAATTCGGTCTGGAAAAAAGCCGGTGTTGTTTCCAGAATCAGGACAATACCCTCTTCTGTATTTTCATTGGCATTTTCTCCTATCCATAGTTTGATGAATTCTTCTCTGGTATAGGTAATCAGTCCATAACTGGGATCTGAAATATAGACTTTATTGTTTTTGTCAATCTTATAAACAACAACGAAGTGATTTTTGTTCCAGTGTACAATGCATGGGAATGGAACTTCTTCTGTAAGGGTATTGAAATCAATCTGAACCCCAAGTGACCGGAATCCCAGATTTTCTGCTGCATCACTGAGCCCTAAGAGGCTGCTCCCTTCACGGGTAGTTTCAGAAAGTGTACGGATCTGCTGAAGCGAGATGCTTTTGCCATAATATTTACTTATTATTCTAAGGCAGGTGGGCCCGCAGTCTTTAGCGTCAGGCTGTTTATAAAAAGGAAATTTCTTCAAAACTTTTTTTCATTGTAAAATGCCGCCAAAAGATGGCGACATTTTTAATTTATCTACTATTATTAATATTCAAGCTTAGCGCTTATTTACAGAATGCATACCTTATTGCATACCCGTACACAAATTTCATCTAAAGGGCATCCGCCGATAGGATAGCATACTGATACAGCCTGGATACGGGCACATTCTTCAGTAATTCCCCCCTTAAGAGTCTTTAGGTTTTCCCTTGAAAGTTTTTTTAAATTTTTCACAATAGTCTTTTTTGTATTGGTTGTTGTTTTTAATTCAGTAAATTGATTAGATCGGATCATGGCAGAATGAAATCATACATTTAGTAAAACTCATGCACATTGGCGTACAGCCTTTATAGCATACTATTTCAAAACTGCTTGAACAACGCCATCCACCCAGACCATCACTTATAGGGGTACTGTCTCCACCAATGATCATTTTCAGGTTTTCGCGGGATACTTTCTTTAAATTTTTCATAATAATTAGTTTTGGTTGGCTTCCTACTCTTTTAAAGCTCTTCGGATTACGCTTTTATTTTTTCCTAAGATAGTGAATTTTCAAATTCAATAAAGGTTTTTCTTTTGGAAAATCTTACTAAAAGTCTTCATCTTCTATTAATTCATCAACGAAATACCAGATATCGTCACGATCATATTTATCCGGGAACTGATATCCGTTCAGAACGAATATAGGAGTGAAGTTAAGTCCTGCATTACTGTTGTCAGTAGACATTGCAGTGAATGGTGTAAGATCCTCAGTCGTAGCCAAGCCTGCTCTTGCCACAGCTTTGCTCTCATCTTTTGTTTCAAACCATTCTTCTATAGTGTGCATGAATTCTTTCTGAGGTTTGTTATGGTACATATAGTTGAATGCAGAAAGAAGCTGAGTGTATTTTTCAGGAGCCCTGTCCGGGAAATAATTGAAACGGATTTGTCCGGAAATATCTTCCGGGTATTTTTCCAAAAGTCCCTCCATAATCTTATGAGCATCTTTACAGAAACCGCAATAGGGATTAGATACAATGGCAATACGAAGTTTAGCATCTTTATTTCCCAGAGAAAAGGTCTGGTTATCCTGAAATGTTATTTTTTCATTTTCTAAAAGCTGACTTTTGAAAAGATCATAATTTCTTTTAAATCTTAGATTTTTTGCATTAGATTTCTGAAGGTTTTCTTTTTGAGTAAGCAGATTGCTGGAATATAGGACGGCTGAAAAGATAAGCAGCCACAAAATAAGAGTTAATAATAACATTCCTATACTAAAAACCGTGTTCTGAAACAACAGAGTACTGATTACGATTTGTCCTGCAAGAATTGAAATAATCAAAAGGCAGACTCTGCAGAATGTTTTCTCTACAAAAGCCTGAATATATAAAGAATAAGCAATGGCAATTACCGAAACAAACGTGAATCCCTTAATAATATAAGCTGAAGCTGGAAGGAATAATCCCATTACTGCAAGTCCGGTAAAATAGATCAGAGAAAAATCTGAAAACTTTAAACCGAAAATACTTGTTTTATCCTGTTTGATGATCTTATCACATGAATTAGCCGCCTGGCTGGCAGTTGTATCACCGCATATACTTCCGATAACTGTGGAAGTATTCCCGAATTTCTGGTTGAAGATTTCCAGCGAGATGTAAACGCCGGCTAACGAAAGAACATTGAAAATAGCTTCATATACACTCAGAGTTAGAAAAGAGTAGATAAGAATGACCGCAAAAACAAGATATAAAACAGGCTTAAAATCAAAAGCTGATTTATTTTCTGCGTTTTCTGTTTTTTCAAATAATAATACGAAATCTGTAGATTTTTGATGAAGTTCTTCTTTGTTAAGAGTTTTAGCTTTTTCTGAGTAAACTGAATAAGAGTTTCCTGATTTTTTTACAAGAGAGAAAGAGTTGTCCACAATAGCAATAAATTCTTCCGGCAATTCATCCCAGTATTCTTTATCCAGTTCATAGGCATCATTTTTTACCCCCATAAAGTTTAAGGTATCGCTGAATGCAAGTGCAGAAGGAAAATTAGGATGCGAATTGAACTGAAATGTGAATTCCTGTTTGTCTAATTTCAGGTAGTTTATTAGCTTGTCAAAAATCATATTAATATTTTTATCTAAAATACGCAGAGATTTCAAATAAACAAATTTTTTTTCTTTCAAGGGTGATATACGACGTTTAAGTGACTATATAAGGTTGTAAATCTGTACTTTTAGAAATAGTCTGGTATTTTATGCTATAGATTTTTATGAGCAGCAGGTAACCGATTGTAGCGGCTGATAACGTCAGAAAATCTTTTAGATTTTCGTTTTCTATTAAAAATTCCCCAATCCTGTCAACAAGAGTTCTGTTCAATGGGACCGTTTCCAGATTTTATTTTACACAGAATTGTATTTGATATCCGTTTTTTCCTGGTTTAACTATGAGCATGATCAGTTTGAGATATTATTAAAAATTGAAAGCCGTTTTATACCTTATATTCGATAATAACTCTAATTTTTTACTTCTGAAAAATAAAGAAAAACTGTTTATTATATCTTTATATAAGTGTTGAATTTTGTAACCTTTTTATATTTAAAACCGATCTTTAAAATCAATTTTATTGCAGAATTGTTGATTTTAACATAATGTTGATTTTCAATAGCAAACTCAAAAAAACTTAAAAAATCATAAAATTTTCATAAAGTTTAAAAAAAGGAGGGAAATCTTTTTGTATTTATGAAATATGTTGTACTTTTACATCGCCTTGAATGAGGGAACAAGTCAAGGTAATAAATTTTTTTTCATCATTTGTGTTTTTAGAATCGTATCGCCTGATACGATTCTTTTTTTATGCCTGTTAAAAAGGATAAAGCATAAAAGCTGAAGCTGCTTAAGATCTGACTAAATACCCCCATCATACATTATATCAAACATAAATCAAGGCAAAGAGATGGATAAATTTAGGGATAAACAAAGGTGTAAGTTTAGTAAAGTAATACAAAGACCTTATATTTCAAATATGAGCAAAGAGCCTTCAAAACAAGCCACTATTATTTTTTGTTTGCCTTCGCGGTCAATAAAAATTATTTCAAAATTTTGTGTCTTGCTTTCACAGAATTTTCATTTTAAGTCCTACACTATTTCTCATAGTTTAAAAGAAGGTCAATAAAGTAGGAGTACGTTACAGAACCTTCCTGCTGGTTACTTTTCAGAAACAGATTGTTCGTAAATCCGAAAAAATCATCAAGCCAGCCCTGATGCCTTAAAATAAAAGCTCTTTCATAAGCTCTGTCTCTTTTCATGGCAGGAGAATAGTGGTTCAAAACCATTTTTACAAATTCAGGATCTTCCTCCACAATGAATCTTAAAAGGCTTTTAAGAGTGAAATATTCGGTGCTGTATCTCAAATCAATATTGTCTGAATGAATGCCAATCAGATAGCCTATAAAATTAGCTTCCTGTTCCCGTGCAAAGCCAAGCTGATGAGAACTTTCATGCGCCGACGTAAACGGAATAAAAGTGTGCGGAAGCTCTCCATTATATTGAGCTTCTGCCGTAAAAGGATTATAATATCCCAATATTCCGGTAAAGTTCATTACTTTTTTAAACAGGCTGGGTTTGAAAGCATTAACCTGCGGGGCTCTTTTGTCTGAAATAAACTTTGGAAGCTGCTGCTGTTGTTTAAGAATTTCAGTTTGTACCGATTTCAGATCAGTAATAATGAAAATACCGTTTTTATCTTCCCGAACGGAGGTGCGGGTAGCTTTACATTTTTCAAGATAGCGGAGAGCAAGAGTTTTCGCTTTATTAATGTCAGGCTCCTGTTGAGATGCAAGCTTTTTGATGATTGGAGTCTGAAAATACAGCATTCCCCAGAAGATCTGGTAGGTAAAATAGAAAATATTGATGCCTGCGAGTATTTTAAGAAAAGCATCGTTTCTGCCTGTCTTTTTAAAACATTTAATGAGAAAATATAAAAGAAAGATTCCCAGAATAATATAGATCAGATCTCCGAAAGAAAAAGGAATCCAGCTGAAAAGTACCTGATGTATTCCTTTTTGATATTCAAAGAACTGTTCAAAAAAAGAAACCATCATGCTGGATTTCGAAAATCCATAGAACAAAAGAAATTGGGCAAGTAATACACCTGCCCAAAATCGTTTTTTATGAATAATTTTTTTACTGTTAATGACCACTGCCTTTAGAAATTTTGTCTAGATCAATACCTTGTGCCTTCAGGATTCCTGTGACACGGATTGCATAGAACGCAAGATAAGCAAAACAGATAACACCTACGATATAGCTGAAGTGAATATTTGTTAAATCAGCAATGTAACCCTGTATCATACTGACAATACCACCTCCCATGATCATCATAATCAGGTAACCGGATCCTTGGTTAGTATGCTTTCCAAGACCATTGATCGCAAGAGCAAAAATACACGGCCATAGGGTAGAACAGAATAAACCTACACTGGTAAATGCATATACAGAAGTCATTCCAGAGGTAGACATTCCTATCAATAATGCTGCAATACCAGCTACGGAAAAGATCAGAAGCATTCTTGCAGGATTTCCTTTACTCATAATATCGCAGATAATCATTACGATAATAACCGCTGCATACACATAAAACGGAGAAAGATCATGTTTTGCAATGGCATTCACCAGAAGGAAGACTCCAAATGCAAGATAAGGAGCAATGAATCTTAATATCTTTTTAAATCCGCCGCTCACATCAAAAGCTTCTACAGCTCCGGTCCAACGGCCGATCATTAATGAAGCCCAGTATAATGAAATATAAGGAGCAACTTCTTTAGTTTCGAAACCTAAACTTTTTTCCATATATGCAGGAAGATTACTTGCTGTAGAAACCTCCACCCCTACATAAACAAAGATGGCAATCATCCCCATAACTAATTGAGGGTATTGGAAAGCTGATGTTTTATGATCGCCAGGAACAATATCATCAGTATCTTTAGTATTGGTAGGAGTTATTGCAGGAAGAGATGAAAACTTAAGCATTACAGCTACCAAAGCAAATGCAGCCCCTAAGATCAGATAAGGAATTTTTACACTTTCAATACTCGCTTCCGTATTAGCAGCAGAAGCAGATCCGAAAATGGCAAATGAAACAATAAGAGGGCCGATCGTTGTTCCCAAATTATTGATTCCCCCGGCCATTGTCAGTCTTTGAGATCCTGTTTCCACCGGTCCGACTTCAATGGCTAATGGATTGGCTACAATCTGTTGCAGTGAAAACCCGAGACCTACGATAAAAAGTCCTGAGATCATTAATGGGAAAGAACCCATATTGGCTGCAGGATAGAAAAGTAAAGTTCCCGCTGCAGAAATAAGAAGACCTAAAATTAAGCCGTTTTTATATCCTATTTTGTTGATCAGGTCTTGTTTCAAACTCTTTGAAACAGCCATATAAATTAAAGAACCCACAGTGTAAGCCACATAAAAGCAGATCTGTACGAGCATACTTTCAGTTTGGGTCAGTTTAAAGGCTTTTTGAAAGACCGGGATCAGAATGTCATTACTTGCCGCTACAAATCCCCAGAAAAAAAACACAGTAACCAAAGGAATGAATTGTCCCCAATTGGTTTGTTTAGAATAATTTGACATATTTGTTAAAAATTTCGCAAACAAATATAACTATTTCTTTTAAATAGAATGTTCCAGCAGCGTTTTTTTTATCTGATTATAAGCTTCTGTTTTTAAGTCTTTTGGAGAATCTGAAGGCTCCATAATTCCGTTGAAATATACTTTTACTCTTCCAGGGTAGCCTTTCGAGCTGTCAAAGGGGAAAATTTCTTTTAACCCGATAAAAGTATACACAGCAATAGGAGAATTATGTTTCGAAGATAAGGTGAAGGCTCCGTCTTTAAAATCATCCAGAATAACAGACGTGTCATCCGGAACGCCGCCTTCAGGAAATATGGCGATGCTGTTACCTTCCTCCATCTTTTCAGCACATCTTCTGTAAACATCGGCTCGGCTTCTGGCGCTTCCCCGGTCTACCATTACACATATTCTTTTATAGATGGTTCCGAAGATCGGAATTTTTACCAGTTCTTTTTTACCCACAAAACAAATCGGGTTGTGTGGAAATAAAATGCAGGTAAGCATAATATCCATGATGGAAGTATGATTCGAAATGAAAACATACTGGGTGTTTTTATCTTTCTTCTGGTCTGAAAGCTTGATCAGGTCATATCTCAGTCCCATACCGTAAAACATACCAAAGCACCACAATCGTATGAATTTATACGCATATTTATAATGCTTTTTGTTGAAGGATAAAATATAAACAGGAATTCCCAGAGTAACTGTCAGTACAAAAGCTAACAGAAGAAGCCAGAATCTCCATAGGTAATTTAAAATCTTTGCCACTGCTTAACCGTTAAAAATTACTTTCTTTTTTACTGAATAATTAAGAATGGAAACCAGCAGGATTGCCGCTACTTTGCTGATCATTTCCGGGCTTAAGGTATAAAAAATTAAATTGATATTATCCTTAAATATAAAACTGTAAAATACCTGGAAAAATCCAAGACTCAATAAGGTTGAAACAAAAGAAACTCCCATAAAATAGGCAAATTCCCGTTTCTTGGAATGTTTTCCTCTTTCAAAAACAAACCAGATGCTCAGAAAATAATTGCTGATGATGCCACAGCTCGTAGAGAAAATATTGCTTAAAGGATAATGTATACCATGAAAATTAACTTCCCTGGCAAAGACATGAGGAAGGTAGGTGCTGAATGCCTTAAAACTTCCGATCTCTACTACAGCACTCAGTCCTCCGGCAATGATGAAGAACAGAACCTGCTTCTGGCGTATGAGTAACTCTTTCATTCAAAATATATGATCTGCAAATTTATAACTATATATTAATATACCGGAAATAAAAGTTTTCACACAAAAGATTTTGTATCTCCTCAACCTGTTAATCGTGAATTTCGTCTTGCTGGTGAATGATAAATTAATAAGAAAGAGAGTCAAAATTTAAAATAAAGAAAAAAGATTAAGAAAGATGAGATGATAACCTGTGTCTTAGAACATATAAACATAAGCTCAGAAAAGGATCAACTAATAATGATATGTTAAACACTGAAAAAAGTTGTTAAAAAATTTTTTTGAATCAAAATTATGTCTAAATTTAATCTTCTGAATGATGTAATTATAACCTGATAATAAATTCATTTTCAACTTCTTGTGTTGATGGTTTTTTCTATCTTGTAATGCACGATTGAAAGCATACACCCCATTTTTACGCCCCTCAATTAATAACAATATTTGTATGAAACGTCAAAACAAATACAGAAAATTCCAGCTTCAGCAAAAAAATATTGAAGCTCTTGAAAAAGAAAATTCCCGCTTCAAAAGAGTATATTCTGAATATGAAAATATGGCAGATGAACTCTGGAATCTTGAAAATTCTACAGGAGAACCCGTACCCGATGATTTTATCAATGCGATGGTTCTTCAGACCTCCTATCTGGAAGATGAAATTGAAGACTGGCTGATCCAGTTCAATAACGAAAAAACTGATATAAAACATTCGTGATTTTAAACAGCTTCCAGGTTGTTTTTAAACGCTAATTGAAGATAAATTCATATTTTAGCACCCTTAAACTAAAATGTAAAATATGGTTGCTATTGTTGACAGTGGTTCTACTAAGTCGGACTGGGTGATTCTTGATGATTTCAAAAAGGTTTTTCTAAAAACAGAAACTATCGGCTTCAACCCGAACTTTATCAACAGAGAACTTATTGTCCCTGAAATAGAGAAAAACAGCAACCTGACATTGATCAAAAACTCCATCACAAAGATTTTCTTTTATGGTTCCGGATGCGGTGTGAAAAAAAACTGCGAAACAATAGAAGAAGAGCTTAAAAGGATATTTACCAGAGCTGAAATTGTGGTAAAAGAAGATCTTATGGCCGCAGCTTATGCCGCATACAGCGGAAAACCGGCTGTCGTATGCATTTTAGGAACAGGGTCAAACTCTTGTTATTTTGACGGGAAAAACCTGAAAATAGAACTACCGTCCCTTGGTTTCCTTATAGGAGATGAAGGAAGCGGAAGTGCGATCGGAAAACAGCTCGTGCGCAGATATTTTATGAAAAAACTTCCTGCAGACCTTCATTCCGAATTTGAGCAGGCTTATCAGCTTACGGTAGAAGAAGCATTGAAAAAGATGTATCACAGCCCGAGACCGAATGCCTTTCTGGCAGACTTCAACAAATTTGTGATCGAAAGAAAAGATCATCCTTACCTTAAGGAGATGGTTTTCGAAGAAATGAAGAACTTTTTCGAATACCAGGTGATTCCTTATGCCGAATCAAAAGATGCCGAAATTAACTTTATCGGCTCTATCGCTTATTACTATGAAAATATTCTCCGTTCTGTTGCGGCAGAACTTCATTTAAATGTGGGTCATGTCGTACAAAAACCTATCGAAAGTTTAGTAGACTACCATATTAAATATATACTTTAATAAAAAACGAAATTCTATGTCAAGTAAAACCCACCGCGACGAAAAGAACTTTAATCAGGCCGCGTTAGACTATCATAAAGCAGAACCTAAAGGAAAGATCGAAGTGATTCCTTCAAAGCCGCACTCTTCTCAAAGAGATTTGTCCCTGGCCTATTCGCCGGGAGTGGCTGTTCCTTGTATGGAAATCCACGATAAACCGGAAACAGTTTACGATTACACAGGAAAAGGAAACCTGGTAGCTGTAATTTCAAACGGAACTGCCGTGCTTGGGCTTGGTGATATTGGGGCAGAAGCCTCAAAACCAGTAATGGAAGGGAAAGGACTTCTGTTTAAGATCTTTGCAGATATCAATGTGTTTGATATCGAAATCAATGAAAAAGATCCGGATAAATTCATTCAGATTGTAAAAGGAATTGCTCCAACGTTCGGAGGAATTAACCTTGAAGATATTAAGGCTCCCGAAGCATTTTATATTGAGCAGAGACTTAAAGAAGAGCTGGATATTCCATTAATGCATGATGATCAGCACGGAACAGCAATTATTTCTGCAGCAGCACTAATCAATTCACTTCAGATTGCCAATAAAGATATTGCTGAAGTAAAGATGGTAGTGAACGGGGCAGGAGCAGCTGCCATTGCGTGTACTAAACTGTACATTGCACTGGGGCTGAAAAAGGAAAACGTTCTGATGTGCGACAGTAAGGGAGTAATCAATCATAAAAGAGAAAATCTTACCCCTGAAAAATTGGATTTCATCGCTCAAACTGATATTGAAACATTAGAAGACGCTGTAAAAGGTTCAGATGTTTTTATTGGATTATCAAAAGGTAATGTGATGACTCCGGAAATGCTGATGAGCATGACCGAAAACCCTATTGTTTTTGCCCTAGCAAATCCAGATCCGGAGATTGCGTATGACCTGGCTGTTGAAACCCGTAAAGACGTGATTATGGCAACAGGAAGAAGCGACTATCCTAACCAGGTAAACAATGTATTGGGATTCCCGTATATTTTCCGTGGTGCTTTAGATGTTCAGGCAAAAGGAATTAACGAAGAAATGAAGCTGGCTGCCGTACACGCTATCGCAGATCTGGCTAAAGAACCGGTGCCTGAAGCTGTAATATTAGCATATAATGTACAGAATTTACAATTCGGAAGAGAGTATTTCATTCCGAAACCTTTTGATAACAGACTGATCACCAAAGTATCAAGTGCTGTAGCAAAAGCAGCTATTGAAAGCGGAGTTGCAGGGAAAACAATCACAGATTTCGAAGAATACGAAAACCAGCTGCTGGACAGAATGGGACGTGACGAAAAGCTGGTAAGAATGATGCAGAGCCGTGCAAGATCCAACCCGAAAAGAATTACCCTTGGAAATGCCGAAGAATACAATGTTCTGAAAGCTGCACAGATTCTTTATGAAGAAGGAATTGCTTTCCCAAGTCTTTTAGGAGATAAAAAATACATTCAGGAACAGATGGTACGTTTCGGAATCAATCTGGATGTACCGATTATCGATCCTAGTGATGACGATCAGAAGGAAAACAGGAAAAAATACAGAGAAACACTCTGGAAACTTCGTCAGAGAAAAGGAATGAACGAGTACAAGGCGAAAAGATATGTACGCCAGAGAGATTATTTCGGACCTCTGATGTTGAGACATGGAGATACAGACGGGCTTATCGTAGGGTTCTCTAAAAACTATACCTCAGTACTCCGTCCTGTTTTAGAAGTAATCGAAAAAGATAAAGGCGTAGACAAAGTAGCTGCAATGATGATGATCCTGTCTGAAAAGAAACCTATTTTCTTTGCAGATACTTCCATCAATCAGAATCCAACAGCAGAAGACCTGGTGAATATCGCTAAAATGGCAGAAATTACCGTAAAATCTTTTGCTATTGAGCCTAGAATTGCAATGCTTGGTTTTGAAAACTTCGCTGCCATCTCTGATACCTCTAAAAAAGTAGCCAAAGCAGTAAGTATTCTGCATGAAAAATACCCTAAAATGGTTGTAGATGGAGAAATTCAGCCGGATTTTGCCATGAACGCAGATCATTTAAGTGATTATCCATTCTCAAAACTTGGAACAACCCCGGCCAATACATTCATTTTCCCGAATCTTGAAAGTGCAAATTTATCTTACAAGATTATCAGAGGAATGAAAGTGGCACAGGTTATCGGACCAATCTTAATGGGATTAAAGCAGCCTGTACATGTATTGCAGATGCGTTCCAGTGTAGATGAAATCGTAAATCTTGCAACAATTGCAGTATTGGATGCTCAAAGAAGAGAAAGCAAAAAATAATAAAAAACCTGTTTTTTAAGAATAAAAATAGTATAAAACCTATCCGCTTGGATAGGTTTTTTGTATTTATATGAATTCATTGAATATACAGTCAAAATTTAAGTTAAAATTCATTCGTACTGGAAATAAAAACATTAATTAGTTTAAATTGCTATATTTGGGAGTTTTAAAAATTAATAATGATATTTTCTTTACAAGGCAGCGTTCAAGAACTTACGCCCACCTACGCAGTGATCAATGTACAAGGAGTTGGTTACTATGTAGGTATCAGTTTGATGACCTCCCAGGTACTGGCCCTGAATCAGCCGGCTTTCTTATTTACCCAGCAGATCATCCGGGAAGATGCCCACCTTCTCTTCGGTTTTAACACTCGTTCAGAAAAAGAGATGTTCAACCTGTTAATAAGCGTTAATGGGGTAGGCGCTGTTTCAGCACTTATCCTGCTTTCTACTTTAAGTCTCGGGGAGATTTCTTCAGCCATACTTTCAAAGAACAGTGCACTCATTCAAAAAGCAAAAGGAATCGGGGCAAAAACAGCAGAGAGGATCATTGTAGATCTTAAAGATAAAGTCCAGAAATTCAGTCTTCCGGAAGAAAACATTTCTGCCCTTGCAGATAATAAAATCAAGGAAGAATCGTTATCTGCATTAGAAGTTTTAGGGATTCCTAAACGGATGAGTGAAAAAATTGCAGACAGAATTCTGAAGCAGAATCCGGAGGTTTCTGTAGAAGAACTGGTAAAACAAATTTTAAAAAACATTTAACATTTGGTGGCGAAGAATAAGCATTTTAAGATATTTTTGTTCCTGTCGTTCCTGTGTATGTCAGTAAGTGGCTTTGCACAGCAGGTACGTGATACCGCGATTATAAAAAAGGAATATCAGCTGGCCGATCCTACAAGATACGAAGCCTACTATGACATAAAAACCGGAATGTATTTCATATATCCAAAAATTGGGAATATAATTACCGGTCCTCCTACAGCCATGTCTCCGGAAGAGTATAAAGAATTTATGATGGCAACCCAGACAAGGGCTTATTATAAGGAGAAATCGGATAAATACAACCTGCTTTTCAGGAAAGACAGAAGTGATGCCCGCAGAAAAGGCCTTATTCCTTCTCTGATGATCAATAACAAGCTTTTTGAAACTATTTTCGGAAGCAACAAGATTGAGATCATTCCTTCGGGATATGCCTCTTTAGACTTTGCAGGTTTGTATCAGAAAATAGACAATCCACTGATTTTACCGCAGAACAGAACGAGTTTCACCTTTGACATCGATCAGAGAATACAGCTGGGATTATTGGGAAAAGTTGGAGAAAATCTTCAGCTAAAAGCCAATTATGACACCCAGAGTGGTTTTGCATTCGAGAACAGAATGAATCTTGTCTGGCAGGCAAAAGGAAACTGGAAAGATTTACAGACTAAAGGTTTAGGTGATGTTGATAAACCAAGTGCCGGAGGAGAAGATAAAATCATCAAAAGAGTAGAATTCGGTAACGTAAACATGCCGCTTTCAACCAGTCTTATCCGGGGTTCGCAGTCTCTATTTGGTATGAAAACAGAGTTCCAGCT
This sequence comes from Chryseobacterium vaccae, assembly GCF_009602705.1. NCBI lineage: Bacteria > Pseudomonadati > Bacteroidota > Flavobacteriia > Flavobacteriales > Weeksellaceae > Chryseobacterium > Chryseobacterium vaccae. The sequence continues at coordinate 4,075,992 of NZ_VSWH01000001.1, forward strand.
TGGGAAAACCTATGGAACTGTTGTGCTTTCCCAACAACAGGGTGAAGCAAGAAATATTGTTGTACAGGGTGGTGGTGTGATGAATAACTTTAAGGTCAATGCGATTGACTATGAAGATAACCAGCACTTTTTCCTTGGACATTATTTCCATGACCGTTATGATAATGCCTTAATGAACTATCCACAGATCAATTCCACAGTGAATATTACCAGGCTTGAAGTCTGGGTACTTGATCAGGGGAACAGTAATCTGGCGTATCAGAAAAGTATTATCGGGATCAGAGATCTTGGAGAAGGAGCAGGGTTGCCGGATAACTCTCAAAACGGCTTATATACATCAATTAATACCGCTATCGGAACACCTAGAGAGGCCGGTAAAAATTATGCACCCAATTTCCAGGGACAGACCTTTCCGGGAAGTGCGCAGCCTTATGATAATGGGGAACAGTTTATCTTCAATACCAAAGCAAGAAGGCTGAATTCCAACGAATATACATTACAACCTCAGTTAGGATATATTTCATTAAATCAGAAACTAAATGAGAATCAGCTTTTAGCTGTTTCCTATTCCTACACAGATGGGTCTAATAAAGTGTATAAAGTAGGGGAATTTTCAGAAGAAAGCCCTGTTCTGGTAACCAAAGTCCTAAGAGTAAATAACAGAGTGAATGTAGATTCGCCGATGTGGGACCTGATGATGAAGAATATTTATTCTCTGGATGCAGGGCAGGTTGCACAGGATGGCTTTATCCTCAACGTTTTTTACAGAGATCCTAAAACCGGAGGTAAAGTAAATTATCTTCCCGGAACACCGGTTGCAGACAAAAATTTATTGAAATTGTTGAATTGGGACCGCCTCAATATGAATGGTGACATTCAAAACAGTGGAGGAGTTCTGGGAGATGGTATTTTTGACTTTGTTAATGGTGTTACCATCAAACCTGAAACCGGAAGAATAATCTTTACCAAAGTACAGCCTTTCGGAACCTTTATGCAGAGTCAGGTTGGAAATGATCCGCAGTTTGTTTTCACAGACCTGTATAAGCAGCAGAAACAGACCGCTACGGCAAGTAACCTGGCACAGCGTTATACCATAGAGGGTCGTTATAAAGGAACACAGGGACAAGGAATTTCCCTTGGTGCAGTAAACGTTCCTCAGGGATCCGTAAAAGTTTCTGCAAACGGAGTACAGCTGACAGAAGGGGTGGATTACACCGTAGATTATATGCTGGGTACTGTAACAGTTATCAATGAAAATGTAAAACAGTCCGGACAGGCCATCAATATTTCATTAGAAAATCAACTGACTTTTAATACACAGAGAAAAAGATTCCTCGGCTTAAACCTCGAAAGACGATTCAGTGAGAACTTTATTCTGGGAGGAACGGTTGTTAATTATTCAGAATCTCCGCTTACCCAAAAGGTAAATTACGGACAGGAAGCTGTTAATAATACAATGGCGGGTATCAACATGATGTATAACAATCAGGTACCTTTCCTTACAAGATTAACGGATAAAATCCCATTGGTAAATACGGAAGCCCCATCCAATCTGAACTTCAAGATGGAAGCTGCCTATTTGCTTCCGGGACTTAATAAAGGAACAAATGACCAGTCTTATATTGACGATTTTGAGCAGACTACTTCTAAAATATCATTAAAAGAACCTGCTGCATGGAGTCTTGCCTCTAAACCGGAGAAAAATGTGCTCCCTCCTTTTAACGGAGTTCCGGCTAATGATGATACAACAACCGGTTACGGTAGAGGACTTTTATCCTGGTATAATATTGACCCTAGGTTCTGGGGAGTTGGAGGAAGAGCTCCGGCAGGGATTACGGCACAGTCAATGTCCAATCATGCATCCAGAAGAGTACAATATTCCGAAATTTATAACAACAGGGATTTTGTAGCTGGAGAGCAGACTTTCACCAATACCCTGGATATTTCTTATTTCCCTCAGGAAAAAGGTCCGTATAATGTGAATCCGAATGCAGAAGCTCCGGCCAGCAGATGGGCGGGAATTATGAGACCGGTGAGTGTACCTAACTTCATCACTTCGAATATAGAATATGTAGAATTCTGGATGATGGATCCGTATGCCGATGGTAATACCCTAGGATCGTCTCCTGGAAATCCGCCAAGACTTTTACTTCACTTAGGAAACGTTTCTGAAGACATCCTGAAAGACGGAAAAATGCAGTATGAGAATGGTCTTCCTACAGCAGGAGCACCTTCTACAACATCTGCTTCCAATTGGGGAATTCAGCCAAAACAACCCCCTATCCTTTATGCATTCTCTAGTGAAGGGGATGATAGAAGAGCACAGGATCTTGGGTATGACGGCTTAAGTTCAGAACAGGAATCATCGAGATTCGGAAATACATTTGTGAACCCGGTAACCAATCTGGTAGACCCTGCGGTAGATGACTTCGTATTCTATATGTCCGAGAAATTTACGGGCAGTCAGGCGTCTTCTGTGGTACAGAGATATAAATATTTCAGAAACCCGGAAGGAAACTCTCAGGCGAATTCATTGGAAGTTGCTTCACAGACACCGGATGCAGAAGATATCAACAAAGATTATAACCTTGACCAAACAGAAAGCTATAATGAATATGTTGTAAAACTTGACCAACCAAACCTTGCATTAGGACAGAATAATATCGTAGATGTAAAAACGGTGAAGGCAACCTTCCAGAACGGACAGTCTTCAGATGTAAAATGGTACCTTTTCAGAATCCCGGTTTCCAAATTTGAGGAAACTGGAGCAGAAGGAGAGCGTAAATCAGCAGTACTTAATAACGTAAGATTTGCGAGATTAATGTTAGCCGGATTCGAACAGACTTCTACATTAAGATTTGGAACATTGGATTTAGTGCGATCAGATTGGAGAAGATATCCAAATAAAATTGCCAGTATATCAGTGCCTGAGCCTAATGAAGGAACAACAGGACCTGATACGATGAACAATAATTTTGAGGTTGGAAGTGTAAATATTGAAGAAAATGCTTTAAATCAGCCTCCTTACGTATTGCCTCCGGGAATTGACAGACAGGTATTGAGTGGAAATGCAGGAGCTCAGAGACAAAACGAAGCGTCTTTGTATATGAAAGTGGACAATCTTTTTGAAGAGGCCAGAGGAGTTTTCAAAAATACATCCCTGGATATGAGAAGATATAAAAAGCTGAAACTTTTTGTACACGCTCATGATCCTACCCCTAGTGGAGGTAGTAATAACGGGCAAATAGATCCTAGAACCAGATTCTTTATTCGTTTCGGTAGTGATGCTACAGATAACTATTATGAATATGAGTCAGCATTGAAATTGACGGATAAGACCGCAACTGCACCTATGGATATCTGGCCGTTTGAAAATGATGTAGATCTTGAAATCCAAAACTTTGTTGATGCTAAAATCCGAAGAGACAAGAGTTCACCTACTGATATCATCAAAAGAATCATGGATCCTGTATTTGGTGATGATTTAAAGAGAATTTATATCAAAGGACGTCCAAGTTTAGGAAATATTACAACCATAATGATTGGGGTAAGAAATGCAGGAGACAGAGTAGGAGGTCCAATTACCAGAGTTCTATGGGTGAACGAGATTCGTCTTTCTGAAATTGAAAATGACGGAGGATATGCCGGAAATGCAAGTTTGAACTTTAATCTTGGAGATTTTGCAACGGTTAATACCAGCGCTTCCTATACCTCAGTAGGATTTGGAAACATAGACTCAAAACCGGCAGAAAGAACCCAGTCTACCCAATCAGCTTTCAGTATCAATACAGCGGTAAATGTAGATAAATTCCTTCCTGAAAAAAGCGGAGTGAAAATTCCTCTGAACTATTCATACTCACAAACCATCGAAGATCCTAAGTACAATCCACTGGATACCGATGTAGAGTTCAATAAAGCTGCCAACAAAGAACAGCTGAAAAAAGTAGCGAGAACATATACCCAGCAGAGAAGTATCGGGGTAGTGAATATGCATAAAGAAAGAATGAACCCTAATAAGAAACCTAAATTCTATGATATTGAGAACGTTTCTGTAACGGCGGTATATAACGATGATTACTTCAGAGATATTTATACTTCCAGAAATTACAGACAGTATCTGAGAGGATATGTTGATTATAATTATACCTTCAAACCGTGGGTGATCAAACCTTTCAATAGAATGATCAGCGATACGGCAAAATCAACGAAGTATCTGAGATGGGTTAAAGAGTTTAATTTCAATCCTATTCCTACAAGATTATCTTTCAGAACGGAAATCGACAGAAATTATAATGAACTTGAATTTAGAAATGTAGAAGCTATTTTAAGTGGAAACACAGGAAGCAGCTTCGATGCAATCAAAAACAGAAACTTCTATTTTGGATGGCAGTACGGGTTGGGCTTCAATTTCACAAAATCATTAAAGCTGGAAATCAATTCTGCTACAAGAACCCTTAATGATCAGGTGGATGTGAATACCATGAATGACAAATCCATTTTTGGAAATGTATTCAGAGCGGGAAGGCCGGTATTGTACAATCACAGAGCACAGTTGAACTATAAACTTCCGTTCCAGTATCTTCCGTATCTTGATTTCATTAATGCAGAAGTAGGATATGGATTTACCTACAACTGGAATGCAAGGTCTACAGCACTCCTTTCGAGTCCTGAAGGAAGCCTTGGTTCTGTTGGTCAGAATACCAATATGATCCTGGCAACAGCAACGGCGGATATTCCGAAGTTCTTCAGTCAGTTTAAGTACTTTAAGAATATCAATACAAAGCTTCAGAAACGTAAGCAGGAGATTGACTCCCTGAATAATGTTTATACTCAGCAGTGGGAGAAAAAAAGATTCAAATACAAAAAATATAAGTTCAAGAATAAACTGACACCGCTTGAGAGTGCAGCATTCTTCATGACCTCTTTCAAACAGCTGGATGTTAATTACTCTGAAAATAACGGAACAGTACTTCCTGGCTTACTGTCTGCTCCGAACTGGTATGGCTACGGTCAAACCCTGGGAGGACCTACTATGGGATTCTTATTAGGGTCTCAGGCTGACGTCAGAAGAACCGTTCTGGAGAACGGATGGGTAAGTGACTCTCCTTATATGACAGATCCTTATATACGGATGTCAACACGGGAATTAAGAGCCAATTTACAAATTGTCCCAATTAATGAATTCAGAATAGATCTGAGTGCGTTGCATAATTATAACAGAAACTTCTCCCAGTCAGGATTCAATAACAGGAATAACCTGGCAACAACAAACCATGATTATGTATTTGCTAATGATCTGGTAACTTACTCTAATTCTGTAGTACTGTTGAAAACCTCGTTCAAGCAAAGCGAAGCGATTTACCAGGCGATCAGGCAGAATGCAAGAGAACTTTCACAACAGCTTGGTGGTCCTAATGCTCCATTAACAGATGGTTTTGCAGACGGCTATAGTATTTCCAATGCTTATGTGTTAATTCCTGCATTCAGAGCTGCTGTTGAAGGTAAATCTGTAAAACAGATGGGGAATGCAAAGAAAGCAGGACTTCCAATTCCGAACTGGAAACTAACCTATTCCGGATTGAGAAATATCCCGATTATTAATGGTCAGTTCTCTAAGTTTGATATACAACATACCTACACAGCAACCTATACAGCGGCAGGGGTTCAGTCAAGTATTGATTATTTTAATAGCCTAACTGCTAAAGGGAGTGATCCTAATGCTGTGTTTGATGTGAATGGTGACTACATCAATCCATTTACATTCTCACAGGTAGGTTATGTAGAATCATTCTCTCCGCTTATCGGAATAGATGTTACCATGAGAAATAATATGCAGTTTGGTATTCAGTATAACAAAAACAGGATGTTATCACTAGGTTTGGTAAACCATACCCTGACAGAAGATTCCAATACAGAATACGTGGTAAGGCTTGGTTATATTGTGAAAAACTTCAGATTAGGTATGGCCAATACCAGAGGAAGCAGAGGAAAAGGAAGCGACCTTAATATCAGGGGAGACATCTCATTAAGGGACAGTAAAACCTCTATTATGAATATTCTACTGAATGATTCGCAGGTGACGGGAGGGCAAAAGCTAATGAATATTAAGCTTTCTGCAGATTACAATGTTTCCGAAAATCTTAACCTGAGAGTCTTCTACGAACAAATGACTTCAAAATATAAGATATCAACGGCATTCCCATTATCTACTATCAGAGCCGGAATTTCTGCAACGTTTACGTTCGGTGATTCAGGTGGTTTCTAAAATAAAGTGAAATAAACTCAAATGTCCTTCAATTTTGAAGGACATTTTTTATATCTGATATTTGAAGCTAGTATAATTTTGAATACATTTGTACAAAATAAAAATTTAAAAATGAACACACCATCAGAATTAAAGTACACTAAAGATCACGAGTGGATCAAGATTGAAGGAAATGTTGCTACGATTGGTATTACAGATTTTGCACAGGGAGAGCTTGGCGATATTGTGTATGTAGATGTAGATACAGTAGATGATGATCTTGAAGGCGGAGCGGTTTTCGGAAGTGTAGAAGCAGTAAAGACGGTTTCAGATTTATTCTTACCTATTGCAGGAAAAGTAATTGAATTCAATTCAGATCTTGAAGATCAGCCTGAACTGTTGAATACAGAGCCTTATGGAAACGGATGGATCATCAAATTAGAAATTGCTGACGGTGCAGATCAGTCTGAATTGCTTTCTGCAGAAGAATACCAGGCTATCATTGGATAAAATTTCAAAAATATTTAGTAAGATTTTGCCCATTTATTGGGCATTTCTTACTTATATGCTTCTCAAACCCGGGCAGGAAAATCAGGAGTACTGGTTTATGTTCAGCGGTATTGACAAAGTCCTGCACCTGAGTATATTTGCCGTTCTGGGCTTTTGTTTTATGGCCACATTTCCCCGTATAAAGTTTTCCTATTACATTCAGATCATGTTGATCTACGCTTTTCTCACGGAGATTCTTCAGGAAGAGATGGGACTGGGAAGATCTATGGAAACCCTCGATATCGTAGCCGATACTATAGGTTGTCTTTTGGGATACTATATATATAAGGCTTTACTCAAACGATTTTTCTGATCACTTTATTGAAGTCAAAGAGGAACTTCACGTTTCAACTTCTCCAGATTTTAAATCCCTTTAATAAGATAATTGCTTATTAGCACTTTCCCGCTATTCGCTTCTACTCCTCAGGCTTTACTTTCCGCGGCATTTCTAGCGTCTTTCCAGTGCATGTTGCGGGGTAACCGCTGCTATCGGGGCTAGTGAGGTGTACCTTTTATGATGATTATTCATGAAAGAATTCTTTCTCCCAATTATTTAATGATACTCATTCCAATCCCTCTTTCGGATTCTTCCATTAAAAAACGCCCATTGTCCCCAATATATCTCTATTATATATAGACTCTGGGGAAGAGGCTCGCCAATCTCCTCTTAATAAATCGTGTGTACATGTCTTCCCTATTCACTAGGAACGGGTTTTAACCTCTTCCCCTAAAAACAATCCCTCCAATGCGTCTTTAGCCAAACCCTATTATAGCATTTTTGAAATCCCTCGTATTAATAAGCCTATCTATTATATATAAAGCAGCATTTCCGTCGTCTAACTATGCCCAAGAGCCTCTTTCCAAAGCATCGTAAAAACAAATCCGCCATTGTTAATAACTCTGTATATCTCCTAACACGCATGAAACAAGCATTTTAAAAGGTATACTTATCCACAATATAAATATTATATGAATTTTATGTTAAGTAAGTTTGTTTTATGACGGTATAAGTTGTTATCTTTGCCGCACTGAAAACGAGAGATTATCAGTAAGCGCAGAAGAATAAAAAACACTCTAAGTATTCATTTAAGGAGACCGAAAAAACTTTATAAAATAAGTTTTGTGGAATTAAAAAAAATGTTTACCTTTGCAGTCCGGTTTGCCGGGAAGCGCAGGAGTTAAGGATTGAGTTTTAGAGAGGGGTTAAGGTTACTAAAAAAACTTTAAAATTTTCTTTCAAAACATTTGGTCATTAAGAAATAAGTTATTACTTTTGCAACCGCAAATAAGGAACAGAACGACAGAGAGAGTTCTTTATGAAAGCGGAAAGATATAAAGATCATTGACATACAATATAACAACCAAGTAAGGAAAAACTAAAGCGTTAAGAAACTTTGAGTGAGCTCGGGACAAACATACAATGGAGAGTTTGATCCTGGCTCAGGATGAACGCTAGCGGGAGGCCTAACACATGCAAGCCGAGCGGTATTTGTCTTTCGGGACAGAGAGAGCGGCGTACGGGTGCGGAACACGTGTGCAACCTGCCTTTATCTGGGGGATAGCCTTTCGAAAGGAAGATTAATACCCCATAATATATTGACTGGCATCAGTTGATATTGAAAACTCCGGTGGATAGAGATGGGCACGCGCAAGATTAGATAGTTGGTGAGGTAACGGCTCACCAAGTCTACGATCTTTAGGGGGCCTGAGAGGGTGATCCCCCACACTGGTACTGAGACACGGACCAGACTCCTACGGGAGGCAGCAGTGAGGAATATTGGACAATGGGTGCAAGCCTGATCCAGCCATCCCGCGTGAAGGATGACGGCCCTATGGGTTGTAAACTTCTTTTGTATAGGGATAAACCTAGATACGTGTATCTAGCTGAAGGTACTATACGAATAAGCACCGGCTAACTCCGTGCCAGCAGCCGCGGTAATACGGAGGGTGCAAGCGTTATCCGGATTTATTGGGTTTAAAGGGTCCGTAGGCTGATGTGTAAGTCAGTGGTGAAATCTCACAGCTTAACTGTGAAACTGCCATTGATACTGCATGTCTTGAGTGTTGTTGAAGTAGCTGGAATAAGTAGTGTAGCGGTGAAATGCATAGATATTACTTAGAACACCAATTGCGAAGGCAGGTTACTAAGCAACAACTGACGCTGATGGACGAAAGCGTGGGGAGCGAACAGGATTAGATACCCTGGTAGTCCACGCCGTAAACGATGCTAACTCGTTTTTGGATTTTCGGATTCAGAGACTAAGCGAAAGTGATAAGTTAGCCACCTGGGGAGTACGTTCGCAAGAATGAAACTCAAAGGAATTGACGGGGGCCCGCACAAGCGGTGGATTATGTGGTTTAATTCGATGATACGCGAGGAACCTTACCAAGGCTTAAATGGGAAATGACAGGTTTAGAAATAGACTTTTCTTCGGACATTTTTCAAGGTGCTGCATGGTTGTCGTCAGCTCGTGCCGTGAGGTGTTAGGTTAAGTCCTGCAACGAGCGCAACCCCTGTCACTAGTTGCCATCATTAAGTTGGGGACTCTAGTGAGACTGCCTACGCAAGTAGAGAGGAAGGTGGGGATGACGTCAAATCATCACGGCCCTTACGCCTTGGGCCACACACGTAATACAATGGCCGGTACAGAGGGCAGCTACACAGCGATGTGATGCAAATCTCGAAAGCCGGTCTCAGTTCGGATTGGAGTCTGCAACTCGACTCTATGAAGCTGGAATCGCTAGTAATCGCGCATCAGCCATGGCGCGGTGAATACGTTCCCGGGCCTTGTACACACCGCCCGTCAAGCCATGGAAGTCTGGGGTACCTGAAGTCGGTGACCGTAACAGGAGCTGCCTAGGGTAAAACAGGTAACTAGGGCTAAGTCGTAACAAGGTAGCCGTACCGGAAGGTGCGGCTGGAACATCTCATTTTAGAGCGTTGAAGAACGTTAAACAAAATTAAGTATCGTAAGATACACACGAACTTACTTAAAGTTCAGCTTTAGTTTTTTATTTGGTTGATATATAAAACAATACAACACCCACTAGAAATTAGTAAAAGGGATTGAGACGAGAGGAAAGATAAAAGAAAAAGCTAAGTCTGGTATCTATTATCTGAAATCTGTTAGTCTAACAGACAGTCTCGTAGCTCAGCTGGTTAGAGCGCTACACTGATAATGTAGAGGTCGGCAGTTCGAGCCTGCCCGAGACTACTAATTAAAGCGGTAAGCAATAAGCATTAAGCTGGAGGCATTAAGCCTTGGTTTTATAGCGTAAAGCCTACAGCACCTAGAGGGGGAATTAGCTCAGCTGGCTAGAGCGCCTGCCTTGCACGCAGGAGGTCAAGGGTTCGACTCCCTTATTCTCCACATAGTGGATGTTTTAATCTTAAAAAAGCAAATAGAGCCAAAAACAATATTTGCGGGTTAAAGCAGAAATAGCATTAAAGATCATTGACATTAACGGTAAAGACATCACAAAGAGAAAACCGAGCGCATAAAAGCGCTTGAGTAACCTAAAAATAGGAAAGAAATCGTTAAGGGCGTATGGCGGATGCCTAGGCTTTCAGAGGCGAAGAAGGACGTGGTAAGCTGCGAAAAGCTGCGGGGATCGGCACACACGAATAGATCCGCAGATGTCCGAATGGGGCAACCCGGCATGTTGAAGACATGTCATCCCTTAGGGGAAGCAAACCCGGAGAACTGAAACATCTAAGTACCCGGAGGAAAAGAAATCGAAGAGATTCCGTAAGTAGTGGCGAGCGAAAGCGGATTAGCCCAAAAGCTGATATATGTTTAATAGAATGTTCTGGAAAGAACAGCCGTAGAGGGTGATAGCCCCGTATATGAAAGGCATATTTGAGTGATAAATGAGTAGGGCGGGACACGTGAAATCCTGTCTGAATATGGGGGGACCATCCTCCAAGGCTAAATACTCCTGAAAGACCGATAGTGAACAAGTACTGTGAAGGAAAGGTGAAAAGCACTTCGAATAGAAGGGTGAAATAGAACCTGAAACCGTACGCCTACAAGCGGTCGGAGCAGCATTAAGCTGTGACGGCGTGCCTTTTGCATAATGAGCCTACGAGTTAATTTTACTAGCGAGGTTAAGGTATTAAGTACCGGAGCCGGAGCGAAAGCGAGTCTGAATAGGGCGGTTAGTTAGTAGGATTAGACGCGAAACCTTGTGATCTACCCATGGGCAGGTTGAAGCTCTGGTAACACAGAGTGGAGGACCGAACCGGTTGACGTTGAAAAGTCTTCGGATGACCTGTGGGTAGGGGTGAAAGGCCAATCAAACTGGGAGATAGCTCGTACTCTCCGAAATGCATTTAGGTGCAGCGTCGATGTTAAGTTTATTAGAGGTAGAGCTACTGATTGGATGCGGGGGTTTCACCACCTACCAATTCCTGACAAACTCCGAATGCTAATAAATGTTCGTCGGCAGTGAGGGCATGGGTGCTAAGGTCCATGTCCGAGAGGGAAAGAACCCAGACCAACAGCTAAGGTCCCCAAATATATGTTAAGTTGAAGCAACGCGGTTGGACTGCATTGACAGCTAGGATGTTGGCTTGGAAGCAGCCATTCATTTAAAGAGTGCGTAACAGCTCACTAGTCGAGCGGTCCGGCATGGATAATAATCGGGCATAAACATATTACCGAAGCTATGGATTTATACCTTAGGGGTATATCTGGTAGGAGAGCATTCTATTTGCGCCGAAGCAGTACTGTGAGGTATTGTGGAGCGGATAGAAAAGAAAATGTAGGCATAAGTAACGATAAAGGGGGCGAGAAACCCCCTCACCGAAAGACTAAGGTTTCCTCAGCCATGCTAATCAGCTGAGGGTTAGTCGGGACCTAACGCGAACCCGAAAGGGGTAGTGGATGGACAATGGGTTAATATTCCCATACTTGCTCAAGAATAAAGGGGACGGTTGGATGTAGCTGCTGGAGACTGACGGAATAGTCAAGGCCTAGCCTTCGGGCGAAGCTGCTGTAGTGTAATCTGATCCAAGAAAAGCCGAATTGAAGCAACCCGTACCAAAACCGACACAGGTAGTCGAGGAGAGAATCCTAAGGTGCTCGAGTGAGTCGTGGCTAAGGAACTAGGCAAAATAGTCTCGTAACTTCGGAAGAAGAGACGCCATCAGCAATGGTGGCCGCAGTGAAGAGGCCCAGGCGACTGTTTATCAAAAACACAGGACTCTGCTAAATCGAAAGATGCTGTATAGGGTCTGACACCTGCCCGGTGCTGGAAGGTTAAGGAAGGTGCTTAGGGTTAAACCGAAGGCATTAACTGAAGCCCCAGTAAACGGCGGCCGTAACTATAACGGTCCTAAGGTAGCGAAATTCCTTGTCGGGTAAGTTCCGACCTGCACGAATGGTGTAACGATCTGGGCACTGTCTCAGCCACGAGCTCGGTGAAATTGTAGTATCGGTGAAGATGCCGATTACCCGCAATGGGACGAAAAGACCCTGTGAACCTTTACTATAACTTCGTATTGACTTTGAGTAAGTAATGTGTAGGATAGGTGGGAGGCTTTGAAGCCGGCACGCTAGTGTTGGTGGAGCCAACGTTGAAATACCACCCTTTACTTACTTGGAGCCTAACTTCTGAATTGAAGGACATTGCGTGGTGGGTAGTTTGACTGGGGTGGTCGCCTCCAAAAGAGTAACGGAGGCTTTCAAAGGTACCCTCAGCACGCTTGGTAACCGTGCGTAGAGTGTAATGGCATAAGGGTGCTTGACTGTGAGACCAACAAGTCGATCAGGTGCGAAAGCAGGACATAGTGATCCGGTGGTTCCGTATGGAAGGGCCATCGCTCATAGGATAAAAGGTACTCCGGGGATAACAGGCTAGTCTCCCCCAAGAGCTCACATCGACGGGGAGGTTCGGCACCTCGATGTCGGCTCGTCACATCCTGGGGCTGGAGAAGGTCCCAAGGGTTGGGCTGTTCGCCCATTAAAGTGGCACGCGAGCTGGGTTCAGAACGTCGTGAGACAGTTCGGTCTCTATCTATTGCGGGCGTTAGATGTTTGAGAGGGCTTGATTCTAGTACGAGAGGACCGAATTGAACAAACCTCTGGTGTATCAGTTGTACCGCCAGGTGCACCGCTGAGTAGCTACGTTTGGAAGAGATAAGCACTGAAAGCATATAAGTGCGAAACTCGCCTCAAGATGAGACATCTTTTAAGGGTCGTGGGAGATGACCACGTTGATAGGCTATAGGTGTAAAGGCAGTAATGTCATAGCCGAGTAGTACTAATTACCCGTAGATTTATAGCCTATAGGTTGCTATAACAAATATAATTTAAATTATACAAGCCTTTTATGCGCAGTTAAGGTTTTGTCTTTGTGAAAGTTTTTATCGATAAAAAAGCAGTATGCTTTACGCTGTAAGCTTGAAGCTTATAGCCTACTGCCTACAGCTATATACCTTCTTTAGGGTGGTTTTAGCGGTGGGGCTCACCTGTTCCCATTCCGAACACAGAAGTTAAGCCCACCAGCGCCGATGGTACTGCGACAAGCGGGAGAGTAGGCCGCCGCCAGTTTTTATATTATTAGAAAGTCTCATACAGTTTTGTATGAGACTTTTTTTTGTTGTATACTGCACCCATTATTTTTGAGCTATAAGCTATAAGCTATAAGCTATAAGCTATAAGCTATAAGCTATAAGCAGTACGCTGGTAAGCTCCGTAGGAGCGCCCTGTTAATAGCATAGATTCATATTATGTTTTGGATTTGCTAGTCCTGTAAGGGCGGCCTGTAGCTATAATATCTGATTAATCAAAATAAAGAATACAAAATCCCGTACAAAATAATGTACGGGATTTTTTTGTCTTAAACTTTTAGAAACATTTAATTGATAAACAATATATTCAATAGAAGCGGGCTAAAGCCTGCTTACAGCAAAGCAGAACAGAAAAGCTTTAGCCAAAATCTAGATTCCAATATTTTTAACAATATTTTTTAATATCTGTAAAATAAAGATCTGCTCAATCCGCCTGATTAGCGAGAATTATTAAACATGAAGTTCCGTGCTGCCTGTGGGATTTGTTTGAAAATAATCTTTCCAGTTCTTAAATATTGTTTTCTATAATAATACTTCCTTTTATATCCAGTCCGTTTTCCACATGTTTCCTCTAATATTTTCCTTACACTAAACCTAGCTTATCCTCCAGACTTTGAAGTTTTTTTTCCTGGCTTTATTCCTGGTCTCCATCTTGTTTTCCAGTATTTTGAGGATCTCTCCACAACTATTAACTAATAATCTGTTATTGTGGATAAGTCTACTATTCCATTAACGTATTCAAAAATAGAATCTTATGACAATACTTATCCACAATATAAATATTATATGAATTTTATGTTAAGTAAGTTTGTTTTATGACGGTATAAGTTGTTATCTTTGCCGCACTGAAAACGAGAGATTATCAGTAAGCGCAGAAGAATAAAAAACACTCTAAGTATTCATTTAAGGAGACCGAAAAAACTTTATAAAATAAGTTTTGTGGAATTAAAAAAAATGTTTACCTTTGCAGTCCGGTTTGCCGGGAAGCGCAGGAGTTAAGGATTGAGTTTTAGAGAGGGGTTAAGGTTACTAAAAAAACTTTAAAATTTTCTTTCAAAATATTTGGTCATTAAGAAATAAGTTATTACTTTTGCAACCGCAAATAAGGAACAGAACGACAGAGAGAGTTCTTTATGAAAGCGGAAAGATATAAAGATCATTGACATACAATATAACAACCAAGTAAGGAAAAACTAAAGCGTTAAGAAACTTTGAGTGAGCTCGGGACAAACATACAATGGAGAGTTTGATCCTGGCTCAGGATGAACGCTAGCGGGAGGCCTAACACATGCAAGCCGAGCGGTATTTGTCTTTCGGGACAGAGAGAGCGGCGTACGGGTGCGGAACACGTGTGCAACCTGCCTTTATCTGGGGGATAGCCTTTCGAAAGGAAGATTAATACCCCATAATATATTGACTGGCATCAGTTGATATTGAAAACTCCGGTGGATAGAGATGGGCACGCGCAAGATTAGATAGTTGGTGAGGTAACGGCTCACCAAGTCTACGATCTTTAGGGGGCCTGAGAGGGTGATCCCCCACACTGGTACTGAGACACGGACCAGACTCCTACGGGAGGCAGCAGTGAGGAATATTGGACAATGGGTGCAAGCCTGATCCAGCCATCCCGCGTGAAGGATGACGGCCCTATGGGTTGTAAACTTCTTTTGTATAGGGATAAACCTAGATACGTGTATCTAGCTGAAGGTACTATACGAATAAGCACCGGCTAACTCCGTGCCAGCAGCCGCGGTAATACGGAGGGTGCAAGCGTTATCCGGATTTATTGGGTTTAAAGGGTCCGTAGGCTGATGTGTAAGTCAGTGGTGAAATCTCACAGCTTAACTGTGAAACTGCCATTGATACTGCATGTCTTGAGTGTTGTTGAAGTAGCTGGAATAAGTAGTGTAGCGGTGAAATGCATAGATATTACTTAGAACACCAATTGCGAAGGCAGGTTACTAAGCAACAACTGACGCTGATGGACGAAAGCGTGGGGAGCGAACAGGATTAGATACCCTGGTAGTCCACGCCGTAAACGATGCTAACTCGTTTTTGGATTTTCGGATTCAGAGACTAAGCGAAAGTGATAAGTTAGCCACCTGGGGAGTACGTTCGCAAGAATGAAACTCAAAGGAATTGACGGGGGCCCGCACAAGCGGTGGATTATGTGGTTTAATTCGATGATACGCGAGGAACCTTACCAAGGCTTAAATGGGAAATGACAGGTTTAGAAATAGACTTTTCTTCGGACATTTTTCAAGGTGCTGCATGGTTGTCGTCAGCTCGTGCCGTGAGGTGTTAGGTTAAGTCCTGCAACGAGCGCAACCCCTGTCACTAGTTGCCATCATTAAGTTGGGGACTCTAGTGAGACTGCCTACGCAAGTAGAGAGGAAGGTGGGGATGACGTCAAATCATCACGGCCCTTACGCCTTGGGCCACACACGTAATACAATGGCCGGTACAGAGGGCAGCTACACAGCGATGTGATGCAAATCTCGAAAGCCGGTCTCAGTTCGGATTGGAGTCTGCAACTCGACTCTATGAAGCTGGAATCGCTAGTAATCGCGCATCAGCCATGGCGCGGTGAATACGTTCCCGGGCCTTGTACACACCGCCCGTCAAGCCATGGAAGTCTGGGGTACCTGAAGTCGGTGACCGTAACAGGAGCTGCCTAGGGTAAAACAGGTAACTAGGGCTAAGTCGTAACAAGGTAGCCGTACCGGAAGGTGCGGCTGGAACATCTCATTTTAGAGCGTTGAAGAACGTTAAACAAAATTAAGTATCGTAAGATACACACGAACTTACTTAAAGTTCAGCTTTAGTTTTTTATTTGGTTGATATATAAAACAATACAACACCCACTAGAAATTAGTAAAAGGGATTGAGACGAGAGGAAAGATAAAAGAAAAAGCTAAGTCTGGTATCTATTATCTGAAATCTGTTAGTCTAACAGACAGTCTCGTAGCTCAGCTGGTTAGAGCGCTACACTGATAATGTAGAGGTCGGCAGTTCGAGCCTGCCCGAGACTACTAATTAAAGCGGTAAGCAATAAGCATTAAGCTGGAGGCATTAAGCCTTGGTTTTATAGCGTAAAGCCTACAGCACCTAGAGGGGGAATTAGCTCAGCTGGCTAGAGCGCCTGCCTTGCACGCAGGAGGTCAAGGGTTCGACTCCCTTATTCTCCACATAGTGGATGTTTTAATCTTAAAAAAGCAAATAGAGCCAAAAACAATATTTGCGGGTTAAAGCAGAAATAGCATTAAAGATCATTGACATTAACGGTAAAGACATCACAAAGAGAAAACCGAGCGCATAAAAGCGCTTGAGTAACCTAAAAATAGGAAAGAAATCGTTAAGGGCGTATGGCGGATGCCTAGGCTTTCAGAGGCGAAGAAGGACGTGGTAAGCTGCGAAAAGCTGCGGGGATCGGCACACACGAATAGATCCGCAGATGTCCGAATGGGGCAACCCGGCATGTTGAAGACATGTCATCCCTTAGGGGAAGCAAACCCGGAGAACTGAAACATCTAAGTACCCGGAGGAAAAGAAATCGAAGAGATTCCGTAAGTAGTGGCGAGCGAAAGCGGATTAGCCCAAAAGCTGATATATGTTTAATAGAATGTTCTGGAAAGAACAGCCGTAGAGGGTGATAGCCCCGTATATGAAAGGCATATTTGAGTGATAAATGAGTAGGGCGGGACACGTGAAATCCTGTCTGAATATGGGGGGACCATCCTCCAAGGCTAAATACTCCTGAAAGACCGATAGTGAACAAGTACTGTGAAGGAAAGGTGAAAAGCACTTCGAATAGAAGGGTGAAATAGAACCTGAAACCGTACGCCTACAAGCGGTCGGAGCAGCATTAAGCTGTGACGGCGTGCCTTTTGCATAATGAGCCTACGAGTTAATTTTACTAGCGAGGTTAAGGTATTAAGTACCGGAGCCGGAGCGAAAGCGAGTCTGAATAGGGCGGTTAGTTAGTAGGATTAGACGCGAAACCTTGTGATCTACCCATGGGCAGGTTGAAGCTCTGGTAACACAGAGTGGAGGACCGAACCGGTTGACGTTGAAAAGTCTTCGGATGACCTGTGGGTAGGGGTGAAAGGCCAATCAAACTGGGAGATAGCTCGTACTCTCCGAAATGCATTTAGGTGCAGCGTCGATGTTAAGTTTATTAGAGGTAGAGCTACTGATTGGATGCGGGGGTTTCACCACCT
Source organism: Chryseobacterium vaccae (assembly GCF_009602705.1). Classification (NCBI taxonomy): domain Bacteria; kingdom Pseudomonadati; phylum Bacteroidota; class Flavobacteriia; order Flavobacteriales; family Weeksellaceae; genus Chryseobacterium; species Chryseobacterium vaccae. The sequence continues at coordinate 4,093,579 of NZ_VSWH01000001.1, forward strand.
ACCAATTCCTGACAAACTCCGAATGCTAATAAATGTTCGTCGGCAGTGAGGGCATGGGTGCTAAGGTCCATGTCCGAGAGGGAAAGAACCCAGACCAACAGCTAAGGTCCCCAAATATATGTTAAGTTGAAGCAACGCGGTTGGACTGCATTGACAGCTAGGATGTTGGCTTGGAAGCAGCCATTCATTTAAAGAGTGCGTAACAGCTCACTAGTCGAGCGGTCCGGCATGGATAATAATCGGGCATAAACATATTACCGAAGCTATGGATTTATACCTTAGGGGTATATCTGGTAGGAGAGCATTCTATTTGCGCCGAAGCAGTACTGTGAGGTATTGTGGAGCGGATAGAAAAGAAAATGTAGGCATAAGTAACGATAAAGGGGGCGAGAAACCCCCTCACCGAAAGACTAAGGTTTCCTCAGCCATGCTAATCAGCTGAGGGTTAGTCGGGACCTAACGCGAACCCGAAAGGGGTAGTGGATGGACAATGGGTTAATATTCCCATACTTGCTCAAGAATAAAGGGGACGGTTGGATGTAGCTGCTGGAGACTGACGGAATAGTCAAGGCCTAGCCTTCGGGCGAAGCTGCTGTAGTGTAATCTGATCCAAGAAAAGCCGAATTGAAGCAACCCGTACCAAAACCGACACAGGTAGTCGAGGAGAGAATCCTAAGGTGCTCGAGTGAGTCGTGGCTAAGGAACTAGGCAAAATAGTCTCGTAACTTCGGAAGAAGAGACGCCATCAGCAATGGTGGCCGCAGTGAAGAGGCCCAGGCGACTGTTTATCAAAAACACAGGACTCTGCTAAATCGAAAGATGCTGTATAGGGTCTGACACCTGCCCGGTGCTGGAAGGTTAAGGAAGGTGCTTAGGGTTAAACCGAAGGCATTAACTGAAGCCCCAGTAAACGGCGGCCGTAACTATAACGGTCCTAAGGTAGCGAAATTCCTTGTCGGGTAAGTTCCGACCTGCACGAATGGTGTAACGATCTGGGCACTGTCTCAGCCACGAGCTCGGTGAAATTGTAGTATCGGTGAAGATGCCGATTACCCGCAATGGGACGAAAAGACCCTGTGAACCTTTACTATAACTTCGTATTGACTTTGAGTAAGTAATGTGTAGGATAGGTGGGAGGCTTTGAAGCCGGCACGCTAGTGTTGGTGGAGCCAACGTTGAAATACCACCCTTTACTTACTTGGAGCCTAACTTCTGAATTGAAGGACATTGCGTGGTGGGTAGTTTGACTGGGGTGGTCGCCTCCAAAAGAGTAACGGAGGCTTTCAAAGGTACCCTCAGCACGCTTGGTAACCGTGCGTAGAGTGTAATGGCATAAGGGTGCTTGACTGTGAGACCAACAAGTCGATCAGGTGCGAAAGCAGGACATAGTGATCCGGTGGTTCCGTATGGAAGGGCCATCGCTCATAGGATAAAAGGTACTCCGGGGATAACAGGCTAGTCTCCCCCAAGAGCTCACATCGACGGGGAGGTTCGGCACCTCGATGTCGGCTCGTCACATCCTGGGGCTGGAGAAGGTCCCAAGGGTTGGGCTGTTCGCCCATTAAAGTGGCACGCGAGCTGGGTTCAGAACGTCGTGAGACAGTTCGGTCTCTATCTATTGCGGGCGTTAGATGTTTGAGAGGGCTTGATTCTAGTACGAGAGGACCGAATTGAACAAACCTCTGGTGTATCAGTTGTACCGCCAGGTGCACCGCTGAGTAGCTACGTTTGGAAGAGATAAGCACTGAAAGCATATAAGTGCGAAACTCGCCTCAAGATGAGACATCTTTTAAGGGTCGTGGGAGATGACCACGTTGATAGGCTATAGGTGTAAAGGCAGTAATGTCATAGCCGAGTAGTACTAATTACCCGTAGATTTATAGCCTATAGGTTGCTATAACAAATATAATTTAAATTATACAAGCCTTTTATGCGCAGTTAAGGTTTTGTCTTTGTGAAAGTTTTTATCGATAAAAAAGCAGTATGCTTTACGCTGTAAGCTTGAAGCTTATAGCCTACTGCCTACAGCTATATACCTTCTTTAGGGTGGTTTTAGCGGTGGGGCTCACCTGTTCCCATTCCGAACACAGAAGTTAAGCCCACCAGCGCCGATGGTACTGCGACAAGCGGGAGAGTAGGCCGCCGCCAGTTTTTATATTATTAGAAAGTCTCATACAGTTTTGTATGAGACTTTTTTTGTTGTATACTGCAATAGGGAGAAGGAATTAGGGAATAGGTGATAGTAATAAGCGATACCTGATCAAATCTTTGTATTTCAAAAATAAGCGAAGTGGCTTTATTTATCTTAAAAACAGTAAGCTGTTACCCATCTTTGTCTGCCATTATCTATTGCTGATAAACCCTAGCCCCGATAGCAGCGGTTACCCCGCAACTGGATGGAAAAGAAAGGATTGAGGCAGGGAACAGCTAATGGCGTGAGGAGTATGAGCGGATAGCGGGAAAATGCTCATGAAAAAGTTATTTACGATCACGTCATAAAATCTTGCTCCTACCCAGTGGAAAAGTTGAAACAGATACTTTGTAAACACATTTTTTATATTTAGCAGAATTAAATATACTTCAATACCCTGATCAGAATAAGAACTGGAAATTGTTTTTTTCGTTAAAGTGAATGATATTCTTTGGGCCTTATCAATAGCGCTTTCTTTGAGTGTATTAATATTCGGATAGGTTGTTCGAATATGCTGCTTTCAGTAATATTAAAGGCCTTCTGGCAGGATCAAAAATTTTCAGCTATAAGTCTAAATTTATGATCTGGTTTCCGAAGGGGAAATTGATGACAGCCTTTGCTTCTAATGGATCTCTGACAGTGGATAATTCTTTAATAAAAATGATTTTCTTCGGCTCTACAACAGGTAATTATGTCTTCGAAGCCTCAGAAAGTACTGTAGATTCTATATTCTCCCTGGGCTGTTTTGTAAGGATCTACAAAAAAATATACTGAACTGCTTTAATAATAAATCTTTAAAAACGGTCAGTTTTAATGATGATTCACGCAGTCGAAAGTAAGCACAGAATTAAGCCTCTGATCAGTAAGACTATTTTCATTTAAAATGAAATGTATAGTTTTTCCGTTTTCAGCAGGAAGATCTATAAATGTCTGTGAAATTTTTTCTTTTTTAGGCGATTTTCTTTAAACTGTTTTTCAAACCTTTGAAAATCGAAACGAAAAAGATTACAAGGTAAATGACACTTTTTTTTGATCCAGTGTCAAGAAATAGTTAAAAGCTATTAATAGAACAAAATTTTAATTATATTTCATGATAAAATGGTTTTGCTGTATAATTATCAAAAAAAACAATGACAAAATGAGATTTTTTACATTTTTATCATTGTTTTTTTAGATTTTACTGAAAATATTAATTGCTTTTCTGTTGAAAATGATTTTTTTATACTTGAATGACACCTAGGTTAAATTTCTCCGTAATTGGAGCATGATTTGCTGCTTCAATCCCCATAGAAATCCATTTTCTGGTATCTATTGGATTGATAATAGCATCTGTCCATAACCTCGCTGCTGCATAAGTAGCTTCAGTCTGCTTTTGATATTTCTTTGTAATCGTATCCAGAATCTCCTGATGCTCTTCTTCAGAGATCTCTTTGCCTTGTTTTTTTAGCGTTGATTCCTGTATCTGTGCTAAAACCTTTGCTGCCTGGGCTCCTCCCATTACGGCAAGATCTGCCCAAGGCCATGCAACAATAAGTCGTGGGTCATAAGCTTTGCCGCACATGGCATAATTTCCGGCCCCATAAGAGTTTCCTGTGATTATTGTGAATTTAGGTACTACTGAATTAGAAACAGCATTTACCATTTTCGCTCCGTCTTTGATAATTCCGCCGTGCTCCGACTTCGAACCTACCATAAATCCGGTAACGTCCTGAAGGAATATCAATGGTATTTTTCGTTGATTACAATTGGCTATGAACCGGGTTGCCTTATCTGCAGAATCAGAATAGATAACGCCTCCGAACTGCATTTCGCCTTTACCGCTTTTTACCAGTTTTCTTTGGTTGGCAACGATACCTACAGACCAACCATCCACTCGGGCTGTTGCACAAATAATACTTTTCCCGTAATCTGGTTTGTATTCTTCATATTCAGAATTATCAACAAGACATTTTATGATGTCAAACGTATCATATTGTTCTGCTCTGGAAGAAGGGATGATTCCAAAAATATGATCCGGATTTTCTTTAGGCGGAAAACTTTCTATTCTGTCGAAACCCGCTTTTTCGGTACTTCCAACAGACTTCATAATATTTTTAATCCTGTCTAGGGCGTCTTTATCGTCTTTTGCTTTATAATCGGTTACCCCGGAAATTGAACAATGAGTGGTAGCACCGCCAAGGGTTTCGTTATCGATACTTTCTCCGATGGCTGCTTTTACAAGATAACTTCCTGCTAGGAAAATAGAGCCTGTTTTATCAACAATCATGGCTTCATCACTCATAATAGGCAGATAAGCTCCGCCTGCAACACAACTTCCCATTACTGCAGAGATCTGGATGATTCCCATAGAGCTCATTTTTGCATTATTTCTGAAAATACGTCCAAAGTGCTCTTTATCCGGGAAAATCTCATCCTGCATTGGCAGATAAACTCCTGCGGAATCCACAAGGTAAATAATAGGAAGTTTATTTTCCATAGCAATTTCCTGAGCCCTCAGATTTTTTTTCCCGGTAATAGGAAACCATGCGCCTGCTTTTACAGAAGCATCATTGGCTACAACGAGACACTGTCTGCCGGAAACATATCCCATCACCACTACAACACCACCGCTAGGACATCCTCCGTGCTCTTTATACATTTCATAGCCGGCAAATGCTCCGATTTCTATGGAATCTGAACCTTTATCAAGAAGATACTCAATTCTCTCTCTTGCTGTCATTTTTCCTTCATCACGAAGCTTTTGGAGTCTTTTCTCTCCGCCTCCTTTTTTTATTTCAGCGAGTAATTGATTGATCTCAGATAATTTTAACCTATTTTGATCTTCCCGTTTGTTGAATTCAATGTCCATAAAACTTCAATTTTTTACGTCTAAAGATACTATTTTTATAAGGAATACAAGTTGGAGTAAAACAAGTGTTTAATATATTGGTTCTCAGAAAATTGTGAATTTTTTAACAAAAAAATATTTTTAAATGATTTATATTTTTTCTAACTTTACCTCAGAGTAAAAGGGAAGATATTCCCTGCTAAATACTCTAAGTTCCTAGTTTATTTTTTTAATAGTTTATTATTTGAAGGCCCTGAAAGTTGAACAAATTTTCAGGGTTTTTTTGTTGTATAAAATTGATTAAATGAACTTATTTTTACATTTTATATTTTTTTCTATGACTTAATTTACCTTTTTGCTAATTATTGCGAAAGCTATTTGTAAATTTGCATGTTAAAAATTTATAAGAGGTATAAGATGCATAAATTAGCACTTTTCAGATTGCATTTGATTGTTTTTTTGTGGGGCTTCACTGCAATTCTAGGAAAAATGATTCATGCCAATGCCCAGGTTCTGGTATTTTACCGAATGCTGTTTGCCGCTGTTTTTCTATTTGTCTTCATTAGGTTTTTCAAAAAAGAAAGCATCAGAGTTTCCAAAAAAATATTTTTTCAGCTGGCCGCTATTGGTTTTGCCATGGCTCTGCATTGGTATTGTTTTTTTTATTCTATTAAAATTTCCAATGTCTCCATAGCTTTGAGCTGTCTCTCCTTATCAACACTCTTTGCTTCCGTATTGGAGCCTATTATTTTTAAAAGAAAGATTGATGTGTCTGAAGTAATTATGGGAATCGTGATCGTAGCCTGTATATTACTTATTTTTAAAACAGAGTTTCAGTATAAAGAAGGAATTTTTTATGGAATTCTATGTGCGATCTTTGGAACTATCTTTTCTGTTTTTAACGGAAAAATGTTTGGAAAAACGAGTTCAGATAACATTATATTTTATGAAATATTTTGCGGATGGTTTATTTTAATGTTATTTTATCTGTTCACTGGACAGTTTTTTGAAATGAGTGAAATAAATTACCGTGATTTAGCGTTAATATGCTTGTTAGCAAGTGTTTTTACAGCTTATCCGATGCTTGAATCTGTGAAGCTAATGAAGTATATATCGCCTTTTACACTAATTTTAACAGTTAATTTGGAACCTGTCTACGGAATTATACTAGCTTTTTTTATCTTTGGAGAATCAGAACAGATGAGTCCTGTATTTTATATAGCCTCAGCAGTTATGATTCTGGCTATCATTGCTAATGGGGTCATAAAAAGCTATAAAACAAAAAAACTTTAACTAGCATCAAATTTATATGATGAAAAAATATTTTTTACTTGCATTCTCACTGCTATTTGGGCTGTCTCAATCTCAGATTATCAGAAAATATTCCAATGAATTTTTAAATATCGGTGCTGGTGCGAGAGGGCTGGCGATGGGAGGAGCTGTAATTTCCAACCAGGATGATGTGTATTCTCCTATGTGGAATCCCGCAGGTTTAATGGCCATTGAAAAAGATTGGCAGGGAGCAGCAATGCACGCAGAATATTTTGAATCTATTGCAAAATATGATTACCTGGCTTATGCAAAGGTACTTGAAGAAGGTGTTTTTGGGGTTTCTGTAGTAAGGCTTGGGGTAGATAATATCCTGAATACAACACAGATGATTGATGCTGAAGGGAATATTGATTATGATAAAATTACAAAGTTCTCTCAGTCTGATTATGCAGCAATTCTTTCTTATGCATTTAATCCGGCAGGAAACACTAAACTGGATATCGGGGTGAATGCTAAAATTGTCTATAGAAATGTAGGAAAATTTGCCAGTGGCTATGGTTTTGGTTTTGATATCGGGGCTATTTATAAAGCGGATAACGGATGGAAATTCGGGGGAATGTTGCGAGATGCAACCACTACGGTGAACTTTTGGAGTATCAATCAGGATAAACTTTCAACAGTGGTGAATGGAGAGGAATTTAACCCGGCACCAAAAGATAAAATGGAACTTACCATGCCTAAGCTTAACGTAGGAGCAAGTAAAATGTTCAATATCAACAGCAGTGTATATGTTCTGCCGGAAGCTGGGATTAATGTAGATTTTGCTAAAACGGCAGCTCTTGTTTCTACAGACTTTGCAAGTATTACACCTTATGCCGGAGCAGAATTAGGCTATCAGAAAATGATCTTTGTCCGATTAGGGGTCAACAGATTTCAGTCGATCACAGATATTGAAGATCTTAAAAGAAAAGTATCTTTCCAGCCAAGTGCCGGTATCGGAATCAGATACAGAGGACTTACCCTGGATTATGCTATTACCAATTCAGGAATAGGAGGATCTAATTTCTACTCTAATTTCTTCTCGTTGAAATTGGATATGGGAGAATTCAGAAATGATTAACTTTGAAGTACAATTAAAGAATTAATGAAAAAAATATCACTACTGGTATCCGTTTTTTTGGTAACTGCTGTTTTCGGGCAGAAGGTTTCCGATTATAAATATATTTCAATTCCGGGTAAATTTAAAGATTTTGAAAAAGAGTCTTATGGCTTAGACACCGCTTTAATTAATGCTCTGAAAGGTAAAAAATATGTTGTCATCCAAGGAGATAAAGAACAGTGGCCATCAGAAATTAAGGGGAAATCCTGCAATGCAGTTATCGCCAATCTTATTAATGATAGTAATTTTCTCAGAAACAGAGTAAAGCTGGAATTTAAAGATTGTAATGATAAGATTATATTTACCTCTAAAGGAAGCTCAAATATAAAAGAATTTGAAGAGGGATTTCACGATGCTTTGAAACAGGCACTCATCAATATTCCCGCTTCAATGCCTACAGACAACAAACCTGAACCTAAAAATACAGGTGAAGTAAAAGAAAGTACAGCGATTACTGAAAATAAAGTTAAAAAATATGTCAATGGTAAAATGAGTCTTCAGAAGATACAAATTGATACTAATCAGTTTATTCTGGTAGATGCTGCAGGTACCGCACCATACGCGACTTTTGGACTTACCTCTAAAAAAGATGTCTTCAGAGTAAAGCTGGCAGATGGGAAGTTTACAATCGGATATCTGGAAAATGGAGATCTGGTGATTGACATTCCTCAGGCTGACGGTTCATATTCTAAAGAGATTTTTTCAGAAAAATAATAAATAAAGTTCTGATACATAAAAAATAAAAGGTTTCCTCAAGTAGGAAACCTTATTTTTTATCATTTTATTGATTAAGAAAAGAAGCTAGTTTGATAAGGCTTTCTTCTTTGTTAAATTTGATTTTATTAATGTCAAAAAATTTGTCAAGTTCATTAGCTTTATCTGGATATAATTCAAGAACATCTTTTTTGTTTTTAACAGCTTTATAAATGTTTTTATCTGTTTTGATATAGTACACAGGATCATTTTTGACAAAACTTGACTTGTCATCCTTTTCCACAAAAGAAGCTGGTTTCTTGGTTGTTTGCGAAGGCTTTTGAATTTTTGAAGATACTTTCTTTAGCAATAGATTTTTTCCTTCAGCTAATAAGATGAAATATTCTGGTGTATGATCAACCGTTTCAAGAACGATGGTCTGCTTTGGGTCTGAAAATTGAATTTTAGAGTAGGGCAGCCCTTTTTGCAGAATATATACCATTCCATCTTTTTTAAACTCAATTTCATCAGCATAAGTATTATAACGCATAGGTAATGTTTCATTACAGCACGTTGCTTTAGCAAGCTTAAAATCAGAATTTAAATAAGGTGAACCATTGATTTCAGAATATTTTAAAAATTCTTCCTTTGTTGACGTTGTAGTCATTTGATATGAAGTTTCCTGTGAATAAACACTTATTGAGGAAAGGGCACACAGCAGAACTATTGTAAGATTTTTCATGAAAATTATTTGCATAAAAGTAATAAAATCTTACAACTAAAATAGCCCTATTTTACAAAAAAATAGGGTTTAGTAAATTGTCCTTGTCTTTAAGCTTTGTAATTAAGAATTTTAATTAACCTTTATTAATAAAATTAACAACTTTAATCAAGTCCTCTTCCTTGCTAAACTTAATTTTATTTGAGCTAATAAATGCTGTTAATTCAGCTGATTTTTCAGGATAAAGATCAAGAATATCACTTTTACTTTTGATCAGCTGATATACATCCTTGTCTGTTTTGATGAAATACTTTGGAAGATTTTCTTTGAATACAGTAGATGTTGTAGGCTTTTTTTCAAAGATGACTTTTTTTCCGGCAACCGTTTCAATTTTTTTTGAAACTTTCTTCAATAGAGAATTCTTACCATCAGCGAGCTCAATAAAATATTCCGGCTTATCATCAAAGGTGCCGAGAACAAGAGTAAACTTGGAATCTAAGAATTCAATTTTTGAGTAAGGCTGTCCTTTTTCAAGAATATATACAGTTCCGTCTTTCTGATATTCAATTTGATCAGCATATTCGTCATATCTCATCAGGGTTTTTTCACTACAGCAGGTTGCTTTTGCTATTGAAAATTCCTGATTGTAGTATGGAGTTCCATTAACTTCCGAATAATTTAAAAATTCGTCAGCACTGGCTGTTTTCGTAAACTGAAGTGAAGTCTCTTTATTTCTGGTGAAGTTTAATATAGCCTGAGCCTGCATAGCACCAGCTGTCACTAATAAAAAAAGAACGGTATATTTTCTCATATTGATAGGTTTTAGTTTTTACAAATGTAATAAAATGTTTTAATTCTTATCAGTTAGAATTAAAAAATTCCCAAATCATTTTTGCTTTGCTTTTCCCCAGAATTTCTTCCAGAGTTTCCAGGTTTGATTCTTTGATTCTTTTTACTGATTTCAGTTTAGAAAGCAGCAGCTCAATGGTTTTCTCACCCACGCCAGGAATTTCTTCCAGCTCAGATTTTATAGTGGAATTTTTTCTTCGTGTTCTATGGTGCTTTACTCCGAAACGGTGGGCTTCATCACGAACCCTCTGCAAAATCTTCAACGTTTCAGATTTTTTATCCAGATACAAAGGAATAGAATCTTCAGGAAAGAAAATCTCTTCAAGTCTTTTCGCAATCCCAACAATGGTAATTTTTCCGTAAAGTCCTAACAGCCTTAAACTTTTCACTGCAGACGAAAGCTGGCCTTTCCCACCGTCGATAAGGATAAGCTGGGGAAGACTTTCACCTTCATCCAGCATTCTTTTGTAACGGCGGTAGATTACTTCTTCCATGGTAGCAAAATCATTAGGCCCTTCTACCGTTTTAGGATGGAAGATCCTGTAATCTGCTTTGCTTGGCCTGCCGTCTTTAAAAACCACACAGGCTGAAACAGGATTGGTTCCCTGGATATTAGAGTTATCAAATCCTTCAATATGTCTCGGCTCTACAGGCATTCTCAAAAGTTTCTGCATTTCAGCCATAATCCTGTTCGTATGCCTTTCCGGATCTACAATTTGTACCTGTTTTAATTTTTCCAGACGGTATTCTTTGGCATTTTTTTCCGAAAGCTCTACAATTCTTTTTTTATCGCCAACTTTAGGAACAATAAGTTTTACATTCGGAATTTCTACAGACAGGTGAAAGGGAAGTAGAACCTCTTTAGAGTCAGAACCAAATTTCTGGCGGATTTCAATCAGGGCTTCCTCCATAATATCCTCATCCGTTTCCTCAAGAATTTTTTTGATTTCTGTTGTAAAACTCTGGATGATATTTCCGTTTCTTATCTTAAAGAAATTCACATAAGCCGCCGTTTCATCGCTCGTCATTCCGAAAACATCCACATCATCAATATTCGGATTTACAACGGTGTTTTTCGCCTGATAATCTTCAAGGATATCCAGTCTTTCCTTAATGATCTGTGCTTCTTCGAACTTCAGATCAGTGGCCAGTTTCATCATCTGGTTGACCAGATACTCCTTTGCTTTCCGGAAATCCCCTTTGATAATATCGCGGATTGCATCAATCTTTTCATCATATTCCTCTTTGCTTTCAAGATCTTCACAAGGGCCTTCACAGTTTTTGATATGATATTCCAGGCAGACTTTATATTTTCCCTCAGCAATTTTGCCGGGAGAAAGATTCAGGTTACAGGTTCTGAGCTTATAGATATGTTTAATAGTATCCAGTAAAATCTTTGCTGGACGTACCTTAGCATAAGGTCCGAAATATTCCGAACCATCTTTGATGATATTTCTGGTCAGAAAAATTCTTGGAAAATCTTCATTCTTGATACAGATCCAGGGATACGTTTTATCATCCTTCAACATGACATTATAAAAAGGACGGTGTTCCTTGATCAGATTATTTTCCAATAAAAGAGCATCGTATTCACTGTTGACAATCGTGGTCTCCAGACGGACGATCTTTCCCACCATGATTTTGATGCGGTAGCCGGACAAATTCTTGTTGAAGTAGGAGAGAACCCTCTTCTTCAGGTTTTTGGCCTTTCCTACATACAGCAGCTGATCATTCTTGTCGTAATAACGATAAACGCCGGGTTCTGAAGGTAAAGTTTTGAGCTGTAATTCTAAAGAAGGATTCATATAACAAAAATACGGAATCATTCCCGGATTTAAAAGCACAAAAAAACTGCAGGGTATTTCTGCAGTTTTAATCATTAATTTTAAATTTTATCCGTTGCTCATATCTGTATATTCACTAATCAGAAAACTGAAATAATCCCATTCAACAGATTTTTTCGGATACTTTTTAATGAACTCGGCATTATCTCCGAAAAGGAAGTCGTAATTGTCTTCAAAATCATCTTTGTGAAGCCACAACACTTTGTCTCCCTTTTTTACATAATAAGACTTGATAACTCCGCCGCCAAGCTGGGGAGAACCCATCACAGAAAAGCCTGCCGTTTCTTTAGCTCTGGGATCATGATACACCGAAATGATATCACTGAATTCAGGATTGATCAGCTGCATCAGGAATTCCTTGTCATCTTTTTTATTCTTCAGCGAAACGGTCTGGTTCACAAAATGTATTCTTTCCCCGGTTGTATTCTTAGTCAGCTTTTTAGTGCCGAAATTTCTGATGTTCCCCATGTACTTGGCAACTTTGGCTATTTTTTCAGCATTGCTAGGATAAACATACATTTCGCTGATCTGGTCAGCATTGAAATTAGCACTTTTTTTGGTGATGCTGTCTTTGATGGAAACCTCATAGATCTGTCCTTTTTTGGTTTCAATCCTGCCACAGAATCCTTTATGAGTAGTTCCGTCTTTTAAAATAAGGGTAGATGTTTTCTTGGGTGAAGGAGCATTAAAACCTTCATTAAAAAGGTAAGTCTCCATTTTTTTGATCTCTTCTTTAGAATATTTTACCTTTTGGGCGAAAGCAGTCGTACTCGCCAGACATAAGGCCAACAGTAGAGTTTTAAATTTCATGGGTTATTATTTTTATTCGGCGGTAAAAATAGCAAATAAAACGATTTATCCTTAAGAAAAATATAAGACCTTGAAATTTAGCTTTTACAATTATTGTTAAATGCGTAATTTTAAGGAAATTTTTTAGAAATGATATACGGTGTAGATGTTTTCACTTTCCATGATGTTTTGGAAATATGTAAAAAACCTAATAAAGCTAAGCTGAATAAAACAGCAAAAGAACAGATATTAAAATCTCAGCAGAACGTTCAGAAAATTGTAGAATCCGATCGATGTGTATATGGGATCAATACAGGTTTCGGACCACTTTGTGATACTAAAATTTCAGCAGATGAAACAGCTCAACTGCAGTATAACCTTATCATCTCGCATGCAGTAGGAGTGGGAAAACCAATAGAAAAGGAATATTCCAAGATCATGATGATCGCCAAGGTTCATGCATTATCTAAAGGATTTTCCGGAGTTTCTCTGGAAGTTATTGAAAGAATGATTCTGATGCTTGAAAAGGATATTATTCCGGTGGTTCCTGAACAGGGATCTGTTGGAGCATCTGGAGATCTTGCGCCTCTTGCTCACCTCGTACTGCCTTTATTAGGACTTGGACAGGTTTGGGAAGGAGATAAAGTTTCCGATACCATGGAAATTTTAGAAAAACATGGATTAGACCCGTTGGTTTTAGGCCCGAAAGAAGGATTAGGACTGATTAATGGAACCCAGTTTATTCTGGCTCATGCCATCAAAGGGCTTGAAAAGTTTGAATATTTATTAAACCTTGCCGATATGACGGCTGCCATGAGTATTGAAGCATACAGAGGATCTGCCAGTCCGTTTAAAAAAGAGCTTCACGAGATAAGACCTTTCGAGGGCAGTAAAAAAGTAGCAGCGAGAATGCTTAAATTCTTAAAAGGCTCTGAAAATATGAAAGCTCATGAAGACTGCGAAAGAGTTCAGGATCCTTATTCCATGAGATGTGTGCCACAGGTTCACGGAGCCAGCAGAAATGCTTTTGAACACCTTAAAAATATGGCAGAAACAGAATTGAACTCAGTAACCGATAATCCAATTGTGCTAAGTGCCGAAGAATCTATTTCAGGAGGAAACTTCCACGGACAGCTGATGGCACTACCTTTAGATTACGCAACTTTGGCTGCCGCTGAATTAGGAAATATTTCAGATAGAAGAAGTTACTTATTACTGGAAGGGAAATACGGGCTTCCGAGGCTGCTTACAGAAAGTTCAGGACTGAACTCAGGATTCATGATTCCGCAATATACTTCTGCTGCCTTGGTTACAGAAAATAAGACCCTTTGTTTCCCGGCTTCTGCAGATTCTATTCCAACGAGTTTAGGACAGGAAGATCATGTATCAATGGGAAGTATTTCAGGGAGAAAATTCAATCAGGTTCTTGGAAACCTGGTGAATATCCTGGCGGTGGAACTGATGTTTGCTGCACAAGGTTTAGAGTTCAGAAGACCTTCCAAATGTTCAAAAATTATTGAGGAAAACTTTGCGGTTCTTCGTTCTAAAGTTAAAAAGCTGGAAGATGACAGGCTGATCGGGCAGGATATGCTGGCCATAGCGGAGTTGATCAACGAAAGAAAATTTATTGTTGAGGCTTAATTCAGTAAAAATGAAAAAAGTAATAACCGTTTTAAGTCTTTTTATAGGAGCTCTGGCATTTTCCCAAGCTTCGGAAGCAAAGGTTAAGGAGTTCATAAAAATTACCGGTGCGGATAAACTTGCAATTTCTTCTATGCAGACCTATATGGAGCAGTTTAAAAATAGTGCTCCCAATATTCCGGATGAATTCTGGAATGAGTTTGCAAGAGAATTCACAGCCGATAAAATGGTACAGCTGTATGTACCTATTTATGCTAAATACTATACGGAATCAGATATTGATGAACTCATAAAGTTCTATAAATCTCCTGTAGGGCAGAAAACAATTTCAGTGATGCCTTCAATTTTACAGGAAAGTATGGAAGCAGGCGGAAAAATGGGCAGGGATGTAGCAGAAAGAGTTATGGAAAAACTTGATAAAGAAAAGGGCTACACAAACCCGCCACCTCCTGCAGATTCTAAAAAGAAATAAATTTCAGGCTTCCTTATCATTGGGGAAGCTTTTATATTTTCGTAAAATAAATTTTTAAAATGTTGTCATGAACATAGAAAGAACAGACTCTTCCAATATAGATTTTCAGAATTTAGTAAAACATCTTGATGCTGATCTTGCTGTTCGTAACGGAGATGATCATGTATTTTTTAATCAGTTTAACAAAATCGATATGATCAGAAATTGCCTGGTAGCTTATATTGATGGCACCCCGGCAGCCTGTGGAGCGTTCAAAAAACTTTCTGAAGAAACTGTAGAAATCAAAAGAATGTATACCAGTCCGGAATTCAGAAAAAGAGGTCTGGCCACAGCTCTTGTACAGGAACTGGAAATCTGGGCTAAAGAGTTCGGTTTTAAAAAAGCTGTTCTGGAAACTTCTGCAGAACAGAATGAAGCGCTTTCCGTATATGAGAAAAGTGGGTTTTACAGAATTCCTAATTATGAACCGTATGTAGGCATTGATAAAAGTGTATGTTATGAAAAAGTATTTTAAAGCATCAGCTCAGGATAAGAATTTCCGATTAATTTAATGGAAGTTTGAAGCTGGAAGCTATGAAGGTTATTAAGTATAAATGTTTTTTTTATACTATTAAAGTTTTATAGTGACTGTTAATACCTATAACTAAAAGTAACTCCCAGCCTCCTTCTTCCAGCTTCCAATCAATATCCTTAAACTAAGCTCAGAGTAAATCAATAGCCGCAACAGGGGAAGATTAATATTCCTGTAATACTAAATTCATTTTTTACGCATTTGTAATTCACTTTAAAGTGTTATATTAGGATTCCAAATCAAAATATTAACCTATGAAAAAAAGTGTATTCTACCTTTTGCCCCTGTTCTTTGTTCTGAACTCATGTAATACGAATGAACTGCCAGGTGAAGGTTCAAAAATCGAAACTGTTCAGAAAGATCCTTTAACGGCAAAACAGATCAATGAAGAGATCAAAAATTCCATTAAAAATACCGGAAGCTTTAATTGGAAAGAAGCTTCTGACCATTTGTTATGGAGTGCCGTGTTTCGCGGAAATAAAATGGTTTCCATTGGTTTCGGAACTTCGGGAGAGGATTTCGACAGAAGCCTTTCTGCCAACAGTAGAGAGATGGAAGATGAAATTTTAAATGTCATCAGAAAATCGGAAGGAAAAGAAAGAGGAGATGCTTTGATTTCTTCAGACAAATACCTCAATCAAATTGATGTTCTGATTGAAAAAGAAGAAACCTTAACTGCTCTCCGCCAGATGAAGACGATACGGTATGTAGAGCCTGGTGACTATCGTTACTTTGACTATGAAACCGATGTCGCGGCAAAATCCAGTGGATCATCATCAGGATGCGGATTTGAATCTACTGCCCTGAATGCCGCAGATTACACTTCTACCACACCTAATGCAAAAGTTCCGTGGGCATTTACCAAACACAATATCCCGAATGCATGGAATTACAGTACGGGTGCAGGAATAACAATAGGGCTTGTAGATACAGGAGTTTCAGCCCAGCAAATCCTGTTGGGAACCAATTTTAATACGGGAGCATCATCAGGAAGAACCATCACAAAAAATGGAGTTTATGTGAACGGATCCAGTACAGACGGACCAGCCGATCAGTGCGGGCACGGAACCAAAATGGCTTCTGTAATGGCCGCTCCGAAAAATAATGCAGGACTTCCTGTTGGAGTAGCTTATAATGCCAATCTGATTACGTATCGTGCTGCCGCCAACGTTTTGCTGGATACTTCCAGTGAGCAGAACGGAGTAAAGACAGCATTTACAGAATTGGCCAATAATACGAGTGTAAAAATCATTTCCATGTCAATGGGGCACATTTTTTCAGTAGGAAAAATTGAAGATGGTGTGAAATATGCCTATTCCAAAGGAAAACTGATTTTCTGTGCAGGCGGAACTTCTACCAGCTTTACCAATTTTGTAGGCGTTATTTTCCCGGCAAGCATGTCCGAAGTACAGGCCGTGACAGGAGTAAAGGAAGGGACTTCTAACCAAAAATGTGACGTTTGCCATTCCGGAAGCCAGATTGATTTCACCTTCCAGATGGAAAGGCCTTCAGGAAACACCGTTCCTGTTCTGAGTTATTATAACGGACAGGCAGATTATGTAGGTGGGTCTTCCGTTGCTACAGCAGCTACAGCAGGAATCGCAGCCTTGGTCTGGTCTAAAAACCCTTCATGGACAAGAGATCAGGTTCTGAATAAAATGAGACAGTCGGCAACCTATTATCCTTCCGTGAATTCAAGTTACGGGTACGGGAATATCAATGTTTTACAGGCTGTACAATAGAATTTACAGATTCATAAAAAAATAAATAAAAACTCAGATTAAAGGCTGGAAGATGGAAGAAAGGAGGCTGGAAGCTACTTTTAGGTATAGGTATTGAAAGCCACTGTAAAAACAGATCAATACTTATAACCTTCATAACTTCCCTCTTCCTGCTCCCAGGTTCAAGCCTATATAAATAAGAAAACCGCAGATATATTCTGCGGTTTTTTGTTCATATGATAGATGAAAAATTAAATTATTTTAATCTCCGAGTTGATAATCCAATGGAAGCATATTTTCAATCTTATTCTTTGAAAAATCCCCTTCATTAGTCAACAGATCCGGAGTGGTGATATTTCCTTCTTTTGAAACTTCAAAAGTTTCGCCCTCAGGATGAAGATAAGAAGTGAGGGTAACCGGATATTCACTTTTGATAAATTGTTTTCCTTTCTGCTCGTAAAAGTATTTCTGATAATTCACCTGCAGCATATCTTTAAAACTGAAGAAAACCTGTCCGTTCTCTCTCTTTACATAATCAGAGTCAGGAATCAGAGTTTTTACAATAGCAAGGGCATAAGGTTTCTGGCTGTTCTTTCTTTGAGCAATATCGAGGATGTCATCAGGAAATTTCAGGGTTCTGGAGCCTTTAGTCATCGCCTGAAAATCTTTCAGAGTTTTAAGCTCCTCTTCAGTAGGATACTTGGGATTGGGAACTTTTATAAGGTGGTTAACGACAAATTTGTCCTCAGAAATCTTATTCTCATAAATGCTTCTGAAGAAATGCAGCATACTTCCGTCATAGGCATTCATCCGGTTGAGTTTGATCTTATCTGTATTCTTAGTTTCCTGAAAAAAACTCGTTCCGATATAATTGATCATCCGGGTATTGAAATCCGCAGAATAGGTGATAAGATTATATTTGATTTCATATCCCAGATTTTTATTCTCAATGATCAGTGTTTTGGGTGCCTTTACCCTTAGAATTTTGTTCTCTTTATCAAATGAAAACTTAAGGGTATTTTGGTTTTTAATCTTTACATTTTGGTGATCGCTGCCGATGAAAGTGTCAAGGAAATATTTAATGTAGTTTTTGTAAGCTTCCGCAGTATAAGGAACTAACTTGATTTCCTCAATTTCATGGGTCTTGGTGAGAACCACTTTCAGATTTTTATTAATAAGGTCAGAAACAGGAGAGGTAAAAGTTTCATATTCTTCTTTCTGAAAAACTACACTACCAAGATTTCCTGCCGGAACTGAAAGACTGAAACTTCCATCCTCTTTAGAAACGGTCCCTGTTTTAGTTCCGTCAATGTAAATATTAACTCCGGGAAGAAAACCTCCCTTGTCACTCACAACACTTCCCCGGACAGTTTGTGCTGTCAGCAGATAAAGAGGAAGCAGCATTAAAAATAGAAATACTGTTTTTTTCATGGTAAAACAATATTACTAAATTTTTAGTGATAAAAAAATACCAGTGAAAAACACTGTTAATTTAGCCTATCCTTACACTGGTCATGCTCAGAGATCCGCCGATCAGCTCATCATTAAATAAAGCCAGATTTTCAGATGTATCCTTTAATCCTAATGTATAAATCAGCGGAAGATAATGATCCGGTGTAGGAACAGCATACTGCATAAATGTTCCTTGTCCCTGATAGTCAATGATATTTTGGAAATTTCCGTCCAAAAGCCAGTTATTTGTTTTTTCTCTGGCTTCAACAGCCCAGTCCCAGCCGGCTCCTACGGTATTGATGTTTCTCCAGTCGATCATACGAAGATTATGTACAATGTTACCGCTTCCGATAATTAAAATACCTTTTTCACGAAGCTTATTCAGTTTTTGGGCTAGCTCAAAATGATATTGGGGAGGTTTTGTGTAATCGATGCTCAGCTGGATCACAGGAATATCTGCTTCAGGATACATATGTTTAATGACCGACCAGGCACCGTGGTCAAGCCCCCAGCTGTGATCTTCCTCTACTTGAACAGGAGCAAGAAGCTCAGCCGTTTCTTTGGCCAGTTCAGGATCTCCGGGAGCCGGATACTGTACATCAAACAAAGCTTGTGGAAATCCCCCGAAATCATGAATCGTTCTGGGCATTTTCATAGCGGTTACTAAAGTTCCCTGCGTATACCAGTGGGCAGAAATACACAAAATAGCATTAGGCTTTGGAATTTCCGAGGCTGCCTTTCGGAATCCCTGTACAAACTGGTTTTCTTCAATGGCATTCATAGGAGAGCCGTGTCCCAGAAATAAAACAGGCATTCTCTGTGTGCTTTTAAAATTTTCGCTGATGTGCTGTAGATCGTTGAGGTTCATTGGATATTATGTATTGAAAAATAAAAGGCTCAAGGCTGTAGAAAAACCCTGAACCTTGTATTGTATGTGTTAGAAATTATGCCTGTTTTACAAACTGTAGTTCTCCGGCTACTTTTACTTCATCGCTTACCATTACACCTCCTGCTTCAAGAGCTGCATTCCAGTTAAGTCCGAAATCTTTTCTGCTGATCTTTCCTTCAAAAGAAAAACCGGCTTTGGTATTTCCCCAAGGGTCTACATTAATTCCTCCGAAATCTACATCAAGAGTTACCGGCTTTGTGATCCCGTTAATGGTAAGATTTCCTGTTACCGTATCGTTTAACGCCTGAGAATCGAAAGTGATGGTTGGGTGAGCCTCAGCATTGAAGAATTCAGCAGACTTTAAGTGGTTGTCACGGTCTGTATTGTTTGTGAAAACAGAGCCCGTCTCAATCGTAGCTGTTGTTTTAGCATTCGCAAAAGAATCATCTTCAGCTTCAATTTCAGCTGTGAAAGTTCTGAAGCTTCCTTTTACATTAGAAATCATCATGTGTTTTACTTTGAAGGTAATTTCACTATGCGTTGGGTCTAGGTTCCATTTTGTTGCCATTGTAATATATTTTTTTGTTGGTTAACTATGATGCAAATGTAGGACAGAGAACAGGTACAAATCATTGATATAGGATAAGAAATGCATACTGCCCTGCATTGGGAGTTCAGATTTTTAATTTTTCAGGAGCTTTTTCCCGCTATCCACTCATACTCCTCACGCCATAGCTTTCCCATTCCTGTTGCGGGGTAACCGTTTCTATCGGGGCTAATAAGATAAGCTATAATAATAGCAATGTCTGCCATCCGCTAGAGGTTAATTTAAGTTGAAGTTACTTCATTACGGCTTTATTTCAATACTCAAAAAAAATCTAGTATTAAGTTAAGAAATAATTTTTATCAGTCCATTAATTCTATTTTATGAATGTTTTATTTTAACATTTCTTAACGGATGATTTTTATTTCTTATTTTTGACAGATTCAATTTTATACAATGAAATTATATAAATTCTCTTTATTGATGCTGGTTTTGGGGAATGCTGCATTGGCCCAGACCCAAAAGTTTACCATGGCTGAGGCTGTAAATGGGATGAGAACCAACCTTGCGGTGAAAAATATTTCCCAGTTTTCATGGTCTGCAGACGGAAAATCTTACGTTCAGGCTGTAAAAGGCGGATACCTGATCACCGATCTGAAAACCAATAAACAGGATACGCTGGTATCTTTAACACAGTTGAACAGATCATTTGCTAATGATAAGTTAAAGACTGTTCCTCCAATTAAATTTTCAGGAAATCAGCAGGGATATTTCAATACAGATGGCAGTATGTTCTGGATTGAGAAGTCAGGAAATGACTGGAAAGTAAAGAATAAAGCTACCATAGATCAGGACGCAGCCAATATAAAAATGTTTGGTGACGGACAGACCTTTGCTTTTACGGCAAAAAATAACTTATTTGTCAATAAAAACGGGAAAACTGTTGCAGTAACCAATGAAGCTAATGAAAATATCATCAGCGGACAGGCCGTTCACAGAAATGAATTCGGAATTGATACCGGAATTTTTCCTGCTCCCAACTCAGAAAGTGTAGCGTTCTATAAAATGGATCAGACCATGGTTGCGGATTACCCCATCATCGACTGGTCTGTAACTCCGGCTGTAAATCACAATATCAAATACCCAATGGCGGGGCAGACTTCCCATCAGGTGACTTTGGGAGTATATAATATTAAAAGTCAATCAACCACTTTCCTGAAAATAGCAGGAGAAAAAGATCAGTATTTAACAGCGGTTACGTGGAGCCCGGATTCAAAATACATCTTTGTAGGTGTTCTGAACAGAGGACAAAACCATATGAAGATGAACCAGTATGATGCTGCTACAGGAGAGCTGGTAAAAACTTTGTTTGAAGAATCAGACAGCAAATATGTAGAACCACAGCACCCGCTTACCTTCTTCCCGAACTCTAACACAGACTTTATCTGGCAGAGTCAGAGAACAGGATACAATCACCTGTTCCACTATAGTCTGGAAAAAGGTCTTGTTGCTCAAATTACAAAAGGAGACTGGCTGGTAACCGATATCTTAGGCTTTAATGAAAAGAAAAAAGAGATTTATTTTACCTCTACAAAAGAAACACCTTTAGAAAGACATTTATATAAAATAGACTGGACCAATTTCAAAATGCAGAGACTGGATACAGTAGAAGGAATGCATACCGGAGTGTTAAGCAGCGACGGGAATTATTTATATGACACTTACAGCAGTTCAAACTCGCCAAGAGTAGCCAATATCATCAATACTGGTAACCTGAAATCTACCAATATCCTTACCTCTGAAAATCCTTTGAAGAATTACCAGAGACCGGAAGTTAAAAACGTAGAATTAAAAGCAGATGACGGAACTCCTTTATATGGAAAAATCATCCTTCCTACCAATTTTGATCCGAATAAAAAATATCCGGCAATCGTTTATCTGTATAATGGTCCTCATTTACAGCTTGTAAACAATACTTTTCCAGCTTCAGGAAACCTTTGGTACGAATACATGGCTCAGAACGGATATGTAATTTTTACCATGGATGGAAGAGGATCTGCAAACCGTGGAATGAAATTTGAGCAGGCCGTATTCAGAAACCTGGGAACCACCGAAATGAATGATCAGATGAAAGGTGTGGATTACTTAAAATCCCTTTCTTATGTAGATTCTCAGAAATTAGGAATTCATGGATGGAGCTTCGGAGGATTTATGACGACAAGTTTCATGCTTCGTCATCCGGAAGTGTTTAAAGTAGGAGTAGCCGGAGGCCCGGTGATAGACTGGAGCATGTATGAAATCATGTACGGCGAAAGATATATGGATACGCCTCAGGAAAATCCACAGGGATACAAAACGGCCAATCTTCTGGATAAAGTTCAGAATCTGAAAGGAAAATTACTGATGATTCACGGAGCTCAGGATGATGTAGTGGTTTGGCAGCATTCCGTGAAGTTTATTAAATCTGCAGTAGACAACGGAGTTCAGCTGGATTATTTTGTCTATCCGGGACACCCGCACAACGTTATCGGAAAAGACAGGGTACACCTGATGCAAAAGGTAACCGATTATTTTGATCAGTATTTAAAGAAATAAAAAAACAGAAAATCCGGATCTTTGGACTGCCCCCAAAAAGTTAGACACTTTTTAGGGGCATTTTTTTATGTATAGAAAAGAAAAATTTAGCGTTGCTTTCAAATGAGAGTGTATTAACCTTCATAAAAATTCTCACTGTTCGATTGAATCTATAGCAACAGAGAAAGGATTTAATAAAAGCTATTTGCACAGATGTTAGATATGATAAAAAATTCTCAAAAGAATAAAAATCAAAGATTTTTGAAGGCTTATGTGAACTTCTATGCACAAGGTATTTAGACTTAAAAATCACTTAAGTGTTTAAGATAAAACTTTTGCTCCTTTTGTGGTTTAATAAAAAAGTTTAAACAGCTTTTTGAATTACTGTTAATCATAAAACTCTTTGATCACATATTGGCCGTTATTGATTCTTTTCAGTTCTTTCAGCAGATAATACCTGTGCAGAAACCCTGTCAGGACTACAATCTTTTGATGAGGATGTTTTTCTGCGACTTTATAGATATTTCTTGCCATGGTCTGATTGCGTAGATCCCAGAAGCCGGACATCAATTTAAATCCGTCCCGGTAGCTGATCTTTTTACCATCAGGCTTGGTTACCCATCTTTTAGCAAATTCCGGTCTTCCGTCACTGATTTTTACCAATCCGGAATACTGGGCATTCTGTCTCCTTTCTGATATTTTATCCGTCGCTGCATTGTTGAAATTTTCGGGAGATAACCCTGCCGTTTTCATCAATTCTTTAGTGGTGTTGGTAAAATCTTCATAGAGCGCGGTTTCCTTAGAAGTCAATGCTTTTGCTTTATACAGGCTGTCAGTCAGTTTTACGGCCAAATTATCTGTGGGAACCATTCCCCGGTCTTTCCTGTATTGGTTTCTGCCTTCAAAATCAAAAGGAAACCTTAACGTTTTCGGGTATTTATTTACATAGAGATTGCTTGCTTTTATCTCATTGCCATTGAAGTCAGCACCACTTTCGTACTCTTTCATTCCTTCGCTGTCCACTTCATGAAGAATGATGTCCGGTTTGATTTTTTCAAGAATATCGAACAGTATTTTGGGATGATAATTCGGAACACTGTCATGAATATTCCCGATCACATAAATCTCCGTTTTATTTTGAGAAAAACATAGACCGGCCATAAAAAGCAGAAAAGTACTGATGATAGATTTCATTACGGGTAAAAATTAAGAGATAATCCTCAAATATAGCCAAGTAAAGGTAAATCAGCAAAACCGTTCTTAACAAACATCAATGTTTTTCATTTTTTACAGCCGTACTTTTGTATCTATAAAATCAGAAATATGGAATTAGGAATAGGAATGTTCGGGGATCTGGCTTTCGACCAGGCCACCGGAAAATATAGAGAAGCAGGAACCAAAATTCGTGAAATCCTGGATCAGGTAAAGCTAATGGATGAGGTAGGGCTTGATGTTTTTGCTATGGGAGAGCATCACCGTCCGGATTATGCTGTTTCGTCTCCGGAAATGGTTTTGGCCGCCGCCGCTTCCATCACCAAAAATATAAAACTGGCAAGCGGTGTTACCGTATTAAGTTCTTCGGAACCTGTAAAAGTATATGAAGATTTCGCCACTTTAGACCTTATATCAGACGGAAGAGCGGAAATATTTGTAGGAAGAGGAAGTTTTATTGAATCCTTTCCATTATATGGCTATTCTCTGAATGATTATGAAGAGCTTTTCGATGAAAAACTGGAACTGCTGATGAAGATCAATACTGAAGAAAATGTAACCTGGTCAGGAAAACTCAGAGCTCCCATGCAGAACCAGACCGTTTATCCGAGAGCTAAAAATGGTGGTAAAATACCCATCTGGAGAGCAGTAGGAGGAACTCCGCAGTCTGTTTTAAGCGCAGCACAAATGGGAATGCCTTTGGTGGTGGCTATTATCGGTGGAATGCCTGCACAGTTCAGAAACCTGATTGAATTCTACAAACAGGAATATAAAAAGGCAGGACACGATGTATCACAGATGCAGATTGCTGTTCATTCCCACACTTTTGTCAGCAATGATTCTGCAGTGGTGGACGGATATTTTCATAATTATAAATCCCAGATGGACAGAGTAGGAGCATCAAGAGGCTGGGCACCTTATACAAAAATGCAGTATGACGGCGGAAGAAGCCGTGAAGGCGCTTTGTTTATCGGAAGCCCGGCAGAAGTAGCTGATAAGATTGCTTATATGAAAGAACTCTTCGGGATTACGAGATTCATCGGGCATATGGATATTGGAGATCCTGCTCATGATATCACCCTGAAATCAATAGAATTGTTTGGTGATGAAGTAAAACCAGCTGTTCAGAACCTTTAAAAACAATCCTCCGTTGATTTTCAGCGGAGGATTTATTTTGATTTTAAAATTTAAAATAAACTGTTTACACAATTTCAATCAGGCTTCCCCGTTCTTCATCACGGGCGATATTCAGGGCAGCAGGTATTTTTTCTTTCAGCTCTTCCACGTGGGAAATGATTCCAACAATGCGGTTTTCTTTCTGAAGGCTCATCAGCGTCTCAAAAACAATATTCACCGATTCCGTATCCTGTGTACCGAAACCTTCATCAATAAAGAAGAAATTTTTATCGGCAGCGGCATTAGATTGTACACTTTCTGCCAATGCAAGCGCCAGACTTAAAGAAACCTGGAACGCCTGTCCTCCCGAAAGCGTTTTTACACTTCTGCTTCTGCCCTCATTCAGGTAATCGATGATCTCAAAATCATTGTTTTCATTAAGCTGTAAACTCAGCTGGTTTCTTGTCATTCTATGGAAACGTACGTTGGCATGATCGCACAGCTGTCTCAGATAGATGGAAGAAACGTACTGTACAAAACCAGCTCCTTTGAAAAGATTCATCATCAGTTTCAGGTTTTCAGAACGTTTCTGAAGACGTGACAGGTCTTTTAAAAGGTCTTCCTTCTTTTTGTATTCATTTTCCAGCCTTTCAATCTCTGCGGTGATTTTTACAACAGATTCCCCGATCTGTTTCACTTCACTCTGAACAGTATTGAACTCTTCTTCAGCTTTGGCGAACTGAGTTTCATCAAAAGAAAAATCCTTCAGCTTGATTTCCAGCTCATCAATTCCATTTTTCAGGGTTTCAAATTCAATACGGAAAGCCTGAACGGTTGTTCTTACATGCGCGACATTGATTTCCTGTTCAAGAATAAGGCGAACTTCATCAAGGGATGCGAAATTCTGTTCCTGAAGTGTTTCTTTCATTCGTTCCTGATGCGCGGAAATTTCCAGCGTGAGCTCCGAGATTCGTTTTTCCAACTGTTCAACCACTGTTTTTTGTGAAGCCAGCTGAGGGGAAAGTTCTTTTTCCTGTTGAGTCACTTTCTGGTAATTCTGCTCGATTTCTGCATTGGAACGGGATAGTTTTTGATAAGTATCTTCAACTTCAACTTTTGTTTTTTCACGGTAATCATCCCAGTTCAGTATTTTTAATGCCGAACGGCTAGTATTGATCTGCTCTTCTTTTTTAGCTTCTTCCAGCCTGAAACTTTCCAGCAAACTTCTGTATTTTTCTGCATTTTTACTTTCTTTTTCCAGGGCTTCACGTTCCTTCAGAATATTCTGATCTGCCTGTTCAATTTCCTTTTCAATAGCAAAAGAAGTCGATCGCTTTTCTTCAAAATCCTTTTCATTATCAGGATCAAATTGAGGCCAGGTAAAACTTTTCAGATGCTCTTCCATGTCTTTTTGAAGCTGTTCCGCTTTTTTTACCTCCGAAATAAGCTGATCCTCATAAATGGCTTTTCTTTCCAGAATTTTCTCTGCTGTGGTTTCTTTCTTTTGAAGTGCAACAGTCTGCAAATCTATAGATTCCATTTTTTCCTGTATCTCCTGAATTCCTGAATGTACATCATGAAATTCTACAATAGCCGGGTGATCATGGGAGCCGCAGAGAGGGCAGGCCTCTCCCGAATGAAGCTCATCAGCAAACCGGGAAAGCTCTTTCTGAACCTTTAAATGATCCAGTTTTTGAGACCAATTTTTTTTCTGTTTTTCAAAATCCGCGTATAAAGCTTTAAAATCTTCCTTAAATTGTTCAATATTGATCTCAAGAGGTTTTAGTTCCTCTTCTGTCAGTTTGATTTCCCGTTGTCCTTTTTCAACTTTTATAGCCTGTTCATCTATAAGTTTCTTCAGGCTTTTTTGATGGATGAACCAGTTTCCGACATTCAAAAGAAGTGCAGAATCAAGCTTTTTAACCTTCAGCGCTTCAGTATCTTTTGACAGTTTCTCAATATTTTTCCGAAGATTTTCCATGACCGTTTCCACTTCTCCTACCATTGCCTTTCCCTTGGCGGTTCTGTCTTTAAGAGCGGTAATATCGGTGGAGTAGCCAAGCATCTGCAGAATCAGCAGCAGGTCATTTTCCTGTATTCTGGATTGATCCAGCTGTTCAAACTGTGGCTGCAAAGCAGTAAGCTGTTGTTTTACCCCGTTGAAAGCTGTTTCTGTCTGCTGAAAAAGTTTTGTCTGTTTCTCTTTTTCCGCTTTTTGTTCGGAAATTTCCTTAGTCAGTTTCTGGTCTTCAGCGATCAGAGGACTGAATATTCTGGACACTTTATCATATTGTTCAGCCTGTACTTCCAGCGCATCCATTTTCTGTTTCTGTGCAGATAACCCGCTGAACTTTTCTTTTTTCTGCTTTAAATTCTCAAAATCAGCTTTTAAATTTTTAAGCCGTTGAAACCCTTCAGCGATTTTCTGAAACCGGGCGTCTGCCTCACTGAATTTTTTCTTTTCTTCGGTTAAATTTTCTTTATGAAGCTGTATTTTCTCCTCATTGATTTCCTCAAAACCTTTAAGCTGACCCTCAAGTTTATCCAGTTCAGAATTATTACCACTGTTTAAAACAGCCGCATTATTGTAAAGATCATAACGGTGAAGACTGAAGATCTCCTTCATCATATTGGTCCGTTCCGTAGCTTTCAGTTCCAGAAATTCTTTAAACTGGCCTTGCGGAATAATAATGGTGCGCTTGAAATTGGCATAATTTAATCCTATGATCGTCTCAATATCCGCATTTTCCATAGAGACCCATTTCCCATCGATATTTTGATAAATGTCGGCTGCATGAGGGTTTACATCATCAAACCTCTTGGAATTTCTTCTGAAATCTCTGGTAACACGAAACAGTTTATTTTCGTAATTCAAAAAATCAAACTCAATATAAAACCGGTTCGATTTTAGGTTCATCATATTGTAGGCCCTCTTGTCATTGGTATTCAGACGTTCCGTTTTTCCGTAAAGGGCAAATGAAATGGCCTCTAGAATAGATGATTTTCCGGAACCCACAGAACCGAATATTCCGAATAATCCGGCATCAGTAAGATTTTTAAAATCGATAACCTGGCGTTCCTGGTAAGAATAAAGCCCTTCGATGGTCAGTTGAACAGGAATCATAGCTTATGGATTTAAAATTTCGTTAAACAAATTCATCAGTTCTTCATTGGCTTCCTGGCCACCGTTTTTTGATTTAAAATAATCGTTGAATAAAGTTTCTATATTCTGGCTTAAATTCATTTCGTGAGATTGGTCTTCTGCAGGGTTGAGGTTTTTTATTTTCGGGATCAGGTGAACAATACCGGTATGAGATTGGTAAAGCAGTTTCCTTTCATCGGCAGTGATAAAGGTTTCGCTTTCCAGAGTAAGTTCAATAAAAGTATTTGGGTTTTCCTTCAGCCACTGAACGGTATCTTCAACATTGCTGAATATTTTCCGTACCAAAGCTTTTCCGTTTTTCAGGGGCTTTTTTTCAACAGAAACATTTTTTCCCGGGAAAGCTTCAACCATCGAAACATATTTGGTTTGTCCTGCCTCACTGAAGCTGTAGCAAAGTGGTGATGAAGAATAAATTACAGGCTTTTCTGCTGTTCCTATATTCCTGAAACCGTGAAGGTGCCCAAGTGCGGTATACTGAATCTGCTCTGGAATACAATCTGAATAGATCATATCCGCATTTCCGATCCTGATTGGTTTTTCCCCTTCCGGTTCCTCTAAAACAGGGCCGTCTTTTTTATTCATATACAAATGGGCCGTCAGAAGATTGACGCCTGCATCATCGCAAAATTCCTCAGCCAGCGTCTTCCAGGTATCCGAAAGTACTTTATTGATCTCTTCCTCTTTATTTTCTCCGAAATATTCTTTTAAACGGGCCTCATTCGCATAAGGAGTATGCAGAATTCTTACCGGAAAATCCAGATTTCCAATTTCCAGTTCTATAAATCCTTCCTTGGAGCGGGTAACTTCAAAATATTCGGTTTTAATAGGAGTGATGTGGGCTCTGGGATGACCAATCAGAATAATTCCGCATTCCCGGGCCAAAGGATCCGGAGCATCAATCAGATTAGGAGAGTCATGGTTGCCTGAAATGGCAATAACCGGACGGCTGCCATTACGGGAAAGCTGTTTCAGGGTTTTATAAAATAGTTCAACAGCTTCTACGCCGGGATTGAAATTATCAAAAAGATCGCCGGCTACCAGAATTATATCGGCATTTTGTTCATCAGCAATATCGGCGATTTCTTGCATAACCAGAACCTGCTCTTCCATACGGGAGAAGCGGTCCAGGCGTTTTCCTAAATGCCAGTCGGCGGTGTGCAGAATTTTCATCCCTCAAAGGTAAGGACAAAATTGCGATACTGGATTCCGGATTTCCGTATCAACTTATAATAATTTAATTTTGTAAAAAAATAAACAATGCAGCAGCCCTCCAAAGATCCTTTACACGGAAAAAGACTTGATGCCATTCTGGAAGAACTGGTAGAATATTACGAAGGCTTTGAGAAGCTGGGTGAACAGATCAATATCAAATGTTTTACCGATAATCCCAGTATCAATTCATCGTTAAAATTTTTGAGAAAAACGCCTTGGGCAAGAACCAAAGTTGAAAGTTTATACCTCTTTGTACTGAGACAGAAAAAAAGAGAGGAAAAAGGAAAGTAAGGTGCTGTCTGGAGATTTTTCTTTGAATTCTTTTCTCTGAACAATCATTTCAAAAACAGTATATTTGTATCATTAATCGTGAAAGAACTCACGACAAAAAAGAAAAGTATGACAATTGAAAAAAATCACGTTGTAGCTGTAAAATACATCCTTCACACTATCGAAGAAGATGGAAGTAAAGTTCTTGCAGAAGAAACAACAACAGAAAATCCACTTACATTTTTGTACGGTGTGGGAATGATGATTCCAAAATTTGAAGAAAACATCTTAGGATTGAAAGCAGGTGATAAAGCTGCTTTTATCGTTCAGCCGGAAGAAGCTTACGGTGACAGACAGCCTGATGCTATCGTTCAATTGCCAATGGAGATGTTTAAAGAATCAGGAACTCCGCCTATCGGGGCTATTTTACCATTATCTGATAACCAGGGAAATAATTTCCAGGCATTTGTGGTAGAAATCACTCCGGAAGCTGTAGTAGCAGATCTTAACCATCCGATGGCAGGTAAAGTTTTGGATTTCGAAGTAGAAGTTTTAAACACTCGTCCTGCAACAGAAGAAGAGCTGTCTCATGGTCACGCTCACGGAATTGACGGAACAGAAGGTCACTAAAAAATATAAATATCCGGTTTTTGCCGGATATTTTTACACTAAAAAAGAATCAACCGCTGTATTTTACTGCGGTTGATCTGTTTAAAAGCCTTTATCGGTAAGTTCAATTTTCAGATATTCTGTTTTATGAGCCGGATCTGAAGTATTGGTGTTCAGATGGGTCACTTTAAAATAAAGGATGTTGGAGGTTACCCAGACCAGTGATTTGGAATCGATAGCCTTGAAATTGGTAAAGTTGATGTACAGCAGATTTTCAAAACGGTCTGTTTTCGGATTGTACCGGGTCAGTGTAAAGTCTGAACCAACATCATTATTGGGGGTTACACAGGCAAGAAGCTTCAGTGTTGTATTGATCGCCGGATAACCCAGAAAAGTCATCCCTTCATCCTGTTTGGAAGAACGGTAGGCCGTGTAGTACTTATCCGTATTATAGCTGTTCTCTCCCACAAAGAATTCCCTTTGGGTAACCGGAGAAAAACCGATATACTGGTTGGTATATTCTGCTTCTTCATCCACTTCCTTTTTATTGATTTTTAAGAAATTAAGGCTCCAGGCTTTTCCGTCAAAATGAACTTCCGGATTAGGAGAAATTCTCTCATTCAGACTTTTGCTCTGCGCCTGAACATAAGCTGCTTCATCAATCATGCTTACCACGGCATAACTTTTTGACGTTTTGGTTTTAAAATCATCCACACCTTTCACTGTAGAACTGCGGATTTCATTCAGATCAATACCCTGAACCGAAAGCTGGGAATCTTTGGTAAATTCTTTCTTGGAAACATAAGCGGTGATCGTCCTGTTCGGCTGATACGCTATGGTGTAGTGAATTTCAAAAAAATCATTCAGGTCGTTGAAGCCGTAATAATTATTCAGCTTATCATTTTTGATCCTTAAAACTTTGGCATCTGCTTTTGGTTCTGTATAAAATGAAACGGAATCCATTTTGGAATACACTTCAAAAGGAACGTCATTAACATTGTCCACCTGCTGCGCTTCTTTAAAATCACTGATTTCTGCCTTCAGGTTTGAGGTCTTTTGCTGAATGGTATCTTTTTTTGTTTCTGCAGATGGTGAGGCAGACTCTTTTTTACAGCTTACTATAAGCGAAATCAGACCGATACTTGCTAATATCTTTTTCATACTCTATTTTGTAGTGGTGGTTATTTATTCAGCATCATATTCTGTGACATCAATAAAGGTAAGATACCACTGTGCATTTATTTTGGTCAGGATACATCTGAATCCGTTGATGGGAGCATTTTCTTTAGTGTTTTCGGCAAGCGTTACAAAAACGGTATTCTTCGGATCGGTATTGATTTTGAAAATAGTCTGATCCTTTACTGAATACTGCTCCAGGAAGTCATCGGCATATTGATTCACAATATTGGAATTAAGTTCTACAGATAAACCTTCCTTTTTCCATTTTTTATTTTTGCTGTCGTACTCCGGAGCTGGCCCGAACTGTAATGGAAATTGGTTGCGGATATTCCATGATTTCTGAATATATCCTAAAGACATATTGAAATCCACCTCTTCATTAAGGACAAACCCCAGATCTCCCGCACTTTTAAACAGAATTCCCACCCCATAATCTTGGTTCACATACCTGTTTAAAAGATCAGCATTTTTCGTTTGAAAACCTTTCAAAATATCAGTAACTGCCACTGAAATCTGCTTTTTGTCATCATTGCTTTGGGCATTGAAAAAACTGAAGCTGCAAATCAGCATCAGTGTCATGTAAATCATCTTCTTCATATCTTATTAACTTAAAAATTCACCTGAAACATAATACCATCGCTCATGCATTTTCTGGAATACGGAAAACTCGTGGTGGAGCTGCTGCTGTCCGTCCTGATCCGTATAATAGGCCTTAAACTCTACATGATTTAATGCCGGGGTCCGGATAATTTCCAGTTTTGTCCATTCATTGATCTCGCCCCACTCCTGAAGATCCTTTTTGTTATGAAATTTTCGTTTTCCGGGAAGGGTGGTTTCCATAAGATATTCCCCGTTGGGAATGGCAAATGCCGAAAACCGTGAACGCATTAACGCTTCGGCTGTAGGAGCATGCTGTTCTCCTTTGTGATAAGGGCTGCAGCATTCTTCATACGGTTTTCCAGAACAGCAGGGACAGTCCATAGTGTTGTATTTTATTGGTTGAAGGGCAAAAATAATGAATATCGCGGGATAATTCCCTTATAATACGTTTAGGATTTGTATTTCTGTAGCTGAAGGATCTGAAACATTCTGCTTTGATGTAGTATTTTATTGCCACTGATGCACGAGTTTTTTATTAGTGAATTAGTGTCTGAAAAACAAGAGAAATATGTAATCTTCCAGCATAAAAAAAGAAGCATTCCGAAGAATGCTTCCTGTTGATTTATTTAATAAAACCTCTGCTTCTTAATAAAGGTTTGATATCCGGATCATGTCCCGTGAAATCTCTGAAGGCCTGGTTAAGATCTACGGAATTTCCTACAGAAAGAATATATTTTCTGAAACGGTCACCGTTTTCTCTTGTAAGCCCTCCGTTATTTTTAATCCATTCCCATGCATCATTGTCAAGAGTTTCAGACCACAGGTAAGCGTAATACCCTGCTGAATAGCCTCCACCCCAGATGTGAGCGAAATAAGGAGTGTGGTATCTTGGCGGAACGGTTGCCAAAGTAAATCCGTGGTTGTTCAATGATTGTTTTTCAAAATCTAAAACCGGGATCAGCTGGCTTTCATTGGTTACGGTGTGCCAATCCATATCCAAAGCAGCGGCAGAAACAAGTTCTGTCGTCATATAACCCTGATTAAAGGTTGATGCTTTTTTAATCTTATCTACCAAAGCCTGAGGAATAGGCTGCTTGGTTTCATAATGAAGCGCATAATTTTTAAGCACTACCGGATCTAAAGCCCAGTGCTCGTTGATTTGGGAAGGGAATTCCACAAAGTCTCTCGGTACATTGGTTCCTGATAGAGATGGATATTTCTGGCTTGCAAACATCCCATGAATAGAGTGCCCGAACTCGTGGAACATCGTAGATACATCGTCATAGCTGATCAGGGAAGGTTTTCCCGGAGCTGGCTTCTGATAATTATAACAGTTAACAATCACCGGTTTTGTTCCTAAAAGGTAAGACTGTTCTACAAAATTACTCATCCATGCACCCCCATTTTTAGAATCTCTCGTATAGAAATCAAGATAGTAGATGGCAATAGATTTTCCGTCATGATCAAAAACTTCATAGGTTACCACATCAGGGTGATACACCGGAAGATCTGTTCTCTTTTTGAAAGTAAGGCCATAAAATTTTTCTGCAGCATAGAAAACTCCTTTTTCCAGAACTGTTGTTACTTCAAAATAAGGCTTGATCTGGTTTTCATCAAGATCATATTTCGCTTTTCTTACCTGCTCGGCATAGAAATTCCAGTCCCAAGGCTCTACCTTGAATCCTCCTTTCTGCTGATCGATCAGATCCTGAATATCTTTAGCTTCATGCTTTGCCGTTTCTACAGCCGGAGAAGCAATTTGGTTCATCAGTTTTGTAGCTGCTTCAGGTGTTTTGGCCATCTGGTCCTGAAGTTTCCAGTCTGCAAAGCTTTTCTTGCCTAACGTCTGAGCTTTTTTCAGTCTTAGAGCAGCTAGCTTTTCAATGGTTTCTCTGGTATCACTTGCATCACCTTTTTCAGCACGCTGCCATGAAGCTTTGAACAGCTTTTCTCTGGAAGCTCTGTTTTTCATATTCTGAAGAAGAGGCTGTTGGGTAGTATTCTGAAGGGCCAGAAGATATTTTCCGGGCTGGCCCGCCGTTTTGGCATCAGCTGCAGCCGCTGCAATTTCATCAGCAGAAAGTCCGTCTAATTCTTTGGCATCCGAGAAAAATACACCTCCTTGTTTTCTTGCTTCCAGTAATTTATTGGAATATTGTGTAGAAAGTGAAGCCAGTTCCTGATTGATTTGCTTTAGCTTCTCTTTGTCCGCTGCAGAAAGGTTGGCACCTGCAATTTCAAAATTCTGTTTGTAGTATTGTACCAGTCTTTTTCCTTCAGCATCCAGACCGTCTTCTTTTATCGATTTGATTCTTTTGTATAGGTTTTCGTTCAGGTACATTTTATCAGAATGTGCTGCAAATATAGGAGCATATTCTTCGTCTAAAGCCTGAAGGGTAGGGTTGGTATTAGCGCTGGTAAGGTTAGAGAATACAATAACCGCTCTTTTTAATACTTCACCGCTTTTTTCTAGGGCAACAATTGTATTTTCAAAAGTAGGAGCTTCCGGATTATTGGCGATCTTCAGAATTTCAGCATCCTGCTGCTTTAGTCCGAAGTCAAATGCCGGTTTGAAGTGTTCGTTCTTAATTTTATTGAATTCCGGTGCTTCATATTGAAGCTTGCTCTTCTTCATAAAAGGATTGGAAGATAAAGACGGATCGGTAACAGGAGCCTCCTGTTGAGTATCGGTTTTCTTCATTGTAGTACAAGATTGGTTAAGTGCCAAAGCAGAAATTAACAATACCGATGAAATATTTTTCATAAATTAGTTGTTATTAAAGTATAAAGATATTAAAAACTTAATTTATAAAAGTAGTAAACATGAAATCAAGGAATCTTTTTATTCTGTCAGCCTTTGTGCTGTTAGCATCATGCAACGAAAGGCATGAGAAAAAAAACAGGGAAAATAATGGCTGGGTAGAGAAAGTGATCAATAAAGAAAGCGGCCCGATTAAACAGAAAGAATTCAGTGGTGATTTTGACGAAATTGAGGTTTCACAGGCGATAGATGCTGAAATCATTAAATCTGAAACGGAAAGAGTAGTTATTTCTGCCCCTGAAAACATCATCAATGAAATCCTTGTGGATAACAGCGGCGGAAAACTGCATATCCATTACAAACCGGGAATCAGAGTGATGAATATCAATAAAGTTACAGCGAAGATCTATACTAAAGATTTTACCAGACTGAATGCTAATTCAGCGGCAAAAATTACAGTGAAAGATAAATTTACCCAGGAAAAAACCAATATTGAGATCTCAAGTGCCGGAAATATTACCGGTGATCTGGAAGCTAATGATTTTGATATTACTACAGACAGCAGCAGTAATTTCAGCGGAAAAATCTGGGCTGTAGATCTTGATATTGATGCTTCTTCAGGGGCCAGCATTGATATTTCCGGAAAAACTAAAAATGCGGATATCAGTTCATCTTCAGGCAGCAGCGTTTCTGCATCAGGTGTCGTTGCAGATCATGTGAAAGCAGAAGCATCCAGTGGGGCAAGTGTGCAGATCAGTGCGGTTTCCAGTGTAAAAGCTGAGGCATCTTCCGGTGGAAGTGTGGATATTTCCAAAAAAGGTCCACTTCAAAACGTAACCAAAGAAGAGAGTAGTGGCGGAAGCGTAAGCATTCAATAAAGTTAATCTGGGTTATCCTCGTCTTCATCTTCGGCAGACGAGGAACCTTCCCAGCCCTTGTGGTCAAAATTCAGATTGTCATATGCCAGCAGCTCTTCTTCACGCTGAAGAATTTCTTTTGTGGTGAATAATAAAATTTCATCATCACTATCCTTTGCTTTAGCCAGTCTTCTGATTGAGGCTTTATCTATAGCCATGAACCTCTGGCCGAGTCGCCTTGCTGCATATTTTCTCATACCAGTTTCGTGGAGTACATCTACAGCCATATCTACGGCAGTTCCTAAGGTTTCCCGGTAGATATGATTGATTCCGTTGTTGAGGTAATCATAAGCATCGATTCTGTTTTTTGCCCTTACAAATATCTTTACCGTTGGATAATGTTCGCGTACCAGATCGGCAATGAACTTATTATCATCGGGGTCATCAAGACATAAAACCAGAATTTCAGCGTCTTCAATACCGGCTGCCCTTAAAATAGGGATTCTTGTTGCATCTCCGTAATAGACTTTAAACCCGTAGCTTCTCAATAATTTTACACGATCCGAATCTCTGTCCAGAACGGTTGCTGAAATTTTATTGGCTTTTAAAAGACGCCCCACCGTGCTGCCGAAGTGTCCGAAACCTACAATAATGATCTTCTTCTGGCTTACATCGCTGTCCAGAATATTATAATCATGTTCTCCTTCCGGAATTTCTTTAATAAATTTAGGAGTAATGAATTTATCATTGATGATCAGAAGAATAGGAGTAATACACATGGTAATTGCTGTCACCGCCATCATCTGTGCGTTGAGCTCAGGTCCTAAAAGATAAAGATCTGTAGCATAATTGATTAATACAAAAGCGAATTCCCCAACCTGAGACAGCGCAAAAGCATAAAACAGGCTCTGTGGTGTATCAATTCTAAAAAACTTTCCAATAGCATACAGAACCGTAAATTTTACAAAAAGTACGGCCAATACTGTACTGAAAATAAATAAAGGATCATTCTGAATAATATTGAAATTGATTGTTGATCCCACACTTACAAAAAAAACGGCCAATAAAAGACCTTTGAAAGGATTGATCTGTGCTTCCAGCTCATGCCTGAATTCACTGTTGGCGAGCATTACTCCCGCAAGGAAAGCACCCAAAGCCGGGGAGAGACCAATGGCAACCATCAGCTCGGAAACCCCGATTACCAGAAACAGGGAGGAAGCGGTCAGAAGTTCTGTCATTCCGGATTTGGAAACATATCGTAAGAAAGGAACAAATACATACCTGCCTAAAAGGATCAGAAAGGCAACGCCAAAGATCACCGTAGCTGCCTGAAGCCATTCCGGAAGTTTCTGAATAAGGATCTGAATCTCGTTATCATGATGTGTTGCTTTATAATTGGCGATAAGCGGCAGAATAGCCAGAATAGGAATTACAGCAATATCCTGGAACAGGAGCGTCGAGAAGGAAGCTTCTCCTGCCATTGTTTTAAAGTTATTCTTTTCCTGAAGGGTCTGCAAAACAATGGCTGTGGAAGACAATGCAAAGCACATGGCAACGGCAACAGCCTTATCTATTCTCCATCCTGCACTTATGAATACCAGAAATAACAATGAAATCGTGAGAATCATTTGAGTAAGCCCCAGTCCCATGATCTTTTTCCGCATTTCCCAGAACTTACGGGGCTCCAGTTCCAGTCCTACCAGAAAGAGAAGCATAATAACCCCGAATTCACTGGCGTGCATAATATCATTAACGTCTTTTCCCGTAAGCCTGAGAACATAAGGGCCTATGATGATTCCGCCTAAAATATAGCCGATCACAGAACTCAGCCCAAATTTTCTGGCGAGCGGAACCATAATGATGGCTACTCCCAGAAAAATTAATGTATTCATTGCTAAGCTGGATTCCATAGGCTATTGATTCAAAAGTTCTGTAAATTCTTTTTTGTGTAAAATAATTTCTTTTTTGCTGAGTTTATTGGCTTCGTATACAATCTTAAGATGTCTGATATCTGCTTTGAAGACTTTTAATGATACAATCAGCCCGCTGATCAGTTCATCAACGGTATACTGATAGGTCCCGTTTTTACTGAATGATCTTTCTTTTCCGCCGGTGGTGACAAGGATATAGACTTCTTTTCCTTCTAATGGATTGTGTTCGCCTTCCTTCAGCCAGTCCCTGTCAAAAACTTCATCAATCCACAGTCTCAGCAGAGGAGGCATCCCAAACCAGATAAGAGGAAACTGGAATATAAAACGGTCATAATTTTTCAGACGTTTTCTTTCCCTGAAAGCGGCAATATGAAAATCAGGATATTCTTCATAGAGATCTCTTAAAGTGTAATGCTGGTGGCGGACATAGAAATTAATGAGCTCCACATTCGAATTGGAGTGCTCCAGATAAGGATGGGCAAAAACTACCAGCGTCTTCTTCATAAACCTGTTTTCAGTAAATATAACGAAAAATTTTTGAATTAAAACCAGTTTTTGTGTTGATTTGTTAATTTTTTAATATGTAAAACGGAATTTAATGTTAAAAAGGATAAAGAAAGGTTTGTTTTTTAGTATTTTAAATAAAAAATCGGACTGTTTAGTCCGATTATGTTGAATTTTAAATATTGTTGGGTTACCATCCGCCGGATGCCCCGCCGCCGCCAAAGCTTCCGCCTCCTCCGAAGCCGCCAAAGCCTCCTCCTCCGCCTGAACTTCCGCCGCCGAAACCGCCTCCTCCGAAGCCTCCGGGGAAAGGAAAGAACCCACCCGGATAATTTCTGCGTCCGCGTCTGGTGATGATCACGTCATCGTCATCATAATTTCCACCGCCACCACCACGTCCGCCTCCTTTGTTTCCGAAGAGAATAGCGATAATGATGAAAATAACAAATGCAATAATGAGTACTTTGAAAGCGCTTCCATTACCGGAAGGTGATGAGGTTTCCGTTGGTTTAAATTTTCCCTCAACAGCTTCCATGATTGCTGAAGTCCCACGGTTGATCCCTTCATACCAGTTCCCCTGTCTGAAATGAGGGGTCACAATATAATCAATGATCTGCCCTGCTACAGAAGCGGTCAAGTATTGTTCTATAGCTCGTCCCTGCTGGATAGCCATGGTTCGGTCTTCAGATGCAATCAGGAAGACAACGCCGTTATCCACCCCTTTTTTTCCGATTCCCCATTTTTCCCCAAACATTGTTGCCAGAAAGTTAATGTCTTCTCCTTTGGTAGATCGAATGATGATCACTTCAATTTCCGTTGAGGTAGAGTCTGCAAATTTAATCAGCTTATTGTTCAGTTCGTTTTTTTCCTGCTGGGTAAGCAGCCCGGCTTCATCCACAACAGGATAAAGAACCGGTGGCTTTGGGGGAATGGTATACTGTGCTGATACAAAAGTGTAAAAGCAGAGCATCATCAATGAAAATACTATTTTAAGAGAACGTAATTTCATTTGGGAGTTGGTTGGGGTTTTCTCCCTGTATGGGAAAATATTTTTTTAGCTCAATACCGGTTTCCAGAATAGCACTTTTCAGCGCTTTGTAATAATTTCCTTTGGCAAATTCAGCGGTGATATAATCATGAAGATGGTCCCAATAGGATTGGTGTACTTTTTCATGAATTCCGATATCCCCAATAATGGCCAGATATTTTTTCTCAAAATTGACATGAAAAAGCACAGCATTCCTGTCAGCAGTTTTATTCATACAGAGTTCTCTGAAAACTTCAAATGCCGTTTTTGCATTTTGGTCTTCCGTATTAGAGTCTATGTGCACTCTGATTTCACCTGTAGAATATTCTTCTGCCGATTTTATCGTTTCCACGAGGGAATTAATCTGCTGATGGGTCAGGAATTTATTCATCTTTGAATACTTCAGGCGCTTTATTAGCTCCGGCTTCTGCCTTGAAATAAGGTTTTTCTTTAAAGTTGGTAAAATTGGCCAGAATGTTATTCGGGAACGTTTTGATGGATGTGTTGTAATCTTTAGCAGCATCGTTATAATATACCGTTTCGGTTCTGATGCTGTTTTCAATCGCTGTATATTCTCTCTGGAAGTTAATGTACTGTTGGTCCGCTTTTAAGTTCGGATAAGATTCCACTACGGCCATCAATCTGCTTAATGCTCCGGATAATTCTCCCTGTGCTGCCTGGAATTTTGCCATATCAGCTTCAGTCATATTCGAAGGGTCAATGTTGATAGAAGTTGCCTTGGAACGGGCTTCCACTACTTTTGTTAAAGTTTCCTGCTCGAATTTAGAGTACGATTTAATGGTTCTTTCCAGATTAGGAATAAGATTGGCTCTTTTCTGGTAAACAGTCTCAATATTAGACCATTTAGCATCTACGTTCTGCTCTTTTCCGACGAAATTGTTGTAGCCGCTTTTTCCCCAGAAGAAAATAACTGCAACAATGATAAGCAGCGCAATACCGATAGTTCCTGCGCTCAGGCAGCCTTTATTTTTCATAGTTTATTTTTTTAATTTTTTGTGCTAATCAAATATACAAATTATGTGCTAATTTTGCAGAAAATTATTAGAATGATAACAATAGTGGTGGCGATAGGAGAAAACCGCGGTATTGGTTCCAACAACCAAATGCTATGGCACCTTCCTAAAGATTTAAAACATTTTAAAAATATCACTTCGGGACATCCTGTAGTGATGGGCAGAAAAACGTATGAAAGTATAGGAAAGCCTCTCCCTGGACGTACTAATATTGTCATTTCAAGAAAGAATGACTGGTTTGAAGAAGGTATTTTAATTGTTGGAAGCATCAAAGAAGCCCTGAAATTTGCTAAAAAAATTGATGAAGAAGTATTTATTATCGGTGGCGGGAATATTTATAAGCAGACTATAGATCTTGCGGATAAGATTGAACTTACTACCGTTAAAGCAACTATTGAGGCTGATACCTTTTTTCCGGAAATGGATGGTAAAGTCTGGGTAAAAACAAATGAAACCTGTCATGAGAAGGATGAGAAAAATCCTTATGATTTCTGTTTCCAGACGTTTGAAAGAATCAAGACTGATGAACTGTAAAAATTCTAAGTTCTAAGTTCTGGGTTCTAACCTCTAAATTCTTTATCTTTGCACTTCTAAAATTGAATAATGAATAAATACATAAAAATTGTAATTGCGGCAGTTCTTATCCTTTTAGGACTTTATATGATGTTCTTTACGAGAAGTTTAGGCTGGGGGATCGTTGTATTCCTTCTTGCTTCACTGCCGATCTTACTTTTCTTTAAAAATGAATATATTCTCCTTGCTTTCTGGCAGCTGAGAAAACAGAATATGGAAAAAGCCGCTGAATGGTTAACTCACATCACAAGTTACCAGGCACAGCTTCATAAGTCCCAATACGGATATTACCACTATCTTTTAGGTCTTACGCAGGCTCAGGCACATCCTACGAAAGTAGAGCCTTTAATGAAAAAAGCCTTGGAATATGGTTTAAATATGAAACATGACCGGGCGATGGCTACCTTAAATCTTGCAGCCGCTGCGATATCCAAAGGAAGAAAGCAGGAAGGCCAGAAACTTCTGGATGAGGCAAAAAGGTTAGACAGCGCAGGAATGATGACAGATCAGATCAAAATGATGAAAGACCAGCTGAAAATGCCTACGATGCAGAAACATATGCACAACCCTAATATGAGACAAAGAGGAAAATTCTTCTAGCAGATATAACAAAAGCACCTAATTTTAGGTGCTTTTTTATTTTGAATAAACTACAGTTACATTTCAGAATTATGATCATAGCCATAAAATTTGGGCATCTGCCATTGATATTTCACAGCAAGTGTTCTGATGGCAACAATCAGTATAATTGTAAAAATCTGTATAAAGGTATAGGATAATGAAGTGAATTTCGTCATCAGGAGAAATGCAGAACCTCCTACAATACAGGCGGTAGCATAAATCTCTTTCCTGAAAATCAGAGGAATCCTGTTCAGAAGAATATCCCGGATAATACCTCCAAAACAACCAGTAATCGTCCCCAGAGCAATACATATTAATGGGTGAATACCCGCATTTAATCCTTTCTGAACCCCGATAATGGTGAAAAGCCCCAGTCCGAAGCTGTCAAAAATGAACAGTGTTACCTTAAAGTTCTTTTCAATGGATTTAAATACCATGGCAAATATCGCGGTGATCAGGATTAGGGCACACATCAACAGATCATGCATCCAGAAAACAGGAATGTCCAGCAGAAGATCTCTTACTGTTCCTCCTCCTACAGAGGTAACGAAGGCAATAATGAGCACCCCAAACGGATCAAGGCGTTTCTGCATGGCAGCAAAACTTCCTGACATCGCAAAAGAAATGGTTCCAAGAACTTCTATGGCAAAATTAAACTGTTCGTGCATATCATGGTGAGTAATGAATGATGAGCAATGGGTAATAAAAATTATGCCATTTCATCCGGTAATCATTCGAATTAACTATTTTATAATCTTTACATTCTGCTTTTAAATGTAAGATTTTCTCCAGATTAAAAAATCTTTATTATATTCCAGATGGTTCTAAAATTACTTATTGCTCATTACCAATCATTTATTTTTCTATCCTCACCGAGTCTGGTACCAGCAGTTCGTATTCTCCGCCGTGATTGATGATCTCCCGGACGATGCTGCTGCTGATGAATGATTTTCCGGAAGAGGTCAAAAGAAAGACCGTTTCCAGTTTTTTGTGAGCCAGTGTTCTGTTGGTATGAGCGATGGCTTTCTCAAATTCAAAATCAGCAGGATTTCTTAATCCTCTGATGATGAACTGGGCGTTTTTTTCAAAACAGTAGTCTACCGTTAATCCTTCAAAATAATCTACTTCCACATTGGGAAATTCAGCGACTGAGTTTTGAATAAATTCCATTCTTTTTTCAAGAGGGAACATATATTTTTTCTGGGAATTCTGCCCGATTGCAATAATTAATTTGTCAAAAAGCGGAGCCGCTCTTTCTATAATATCATAGTGTCCCAGAGTAATAGGATCAAACGATCCGGGGAAAACAGCAATTTTCATATGGTATGAATTATAAATTTTCAGTTGTAAATTATGAATGATACATTTTTATTGTATATCTATAATGTACAACTTCTACTTTCTATTTTTTAAGTAAAGCTTTTTCTACCTCGTTTCCGCAAAGATCCATGATAGAGATTCCGTAATGTCTTGCCTGTTGCGGCAGGATACTGGCAGGAGAGAAGCCCGGATTGGTATTCATTTCAAGCATGTAAGGAATTCCTTCCATCAAAATAAACTCGCTTCTTGAAAATCCGCTCATTCCTAATGAATTGTATGCTCTTTTTGCAATTTCTTCCACTCTCAGACGGGTTGCATCATCAATTCTTGCAGGTGTAATTTCTTCGGAAGCTCCTTCATATTTGGCTTCATAATCAAAGAATTCATTGGTAGGAACAATTTCAGTGATTCCTAAAACAATGGTTTCGCCTTTAAAATCAATAACTCCTACGGAGACTTCCATTCCGTTCAGGAAACTTTCAATCAGGATCTCGTTATCCTCTTTGAACGCAATTTCTGTGGCAGCAATCAGTTCAGATTTTTCTTTTACTTTAGAAATTCCCAGAGAAGATCCGGATTGGTTCGGTTTTACGAAAAGAGGAAGCCCAAGGCTTTCTGTAATCTCATCGATATTGATGTTTTCTCCTTTTCTTAAATAAATGCTTTTGGCAGCCGGAATTCCGTACTTTGACAATACAGCCAGTGTATCTTTTTTATTGAATGTTAGAGCACTCTGATAGAAACCGCAGCCGGTATACTTTTGTCCTATAGCGTCCCAGTAAGCCTGAAGAATTCCGTTTTCGCCCGGTGTACCGTGGATAATGTTAAAACAGACATCAAATTTCAGGGTTTTATGGGTATCTAATGTTACAGAGAAATCGCCCCTGTTGATTTCATATTTTTTATCATTTTCGTCTAAGAAATACCATTCATCTTTAAGGATCACTACTTTATATACATCATATAGATTTCTGTCCAGAGAATCATAGATCAACTGACCGCTTTTTAAAGAAACGACATATTCGTCTGAATAGCCTCCCATGACAACGGCAACACATTTTTTGCTCATAACCATATAGTATCAATTAAGGCAAATTTAAACATTTTATACATTGTAATAAGGGAAATTGGGAAATTTTAGAGACGAAAATGAAATGTGTTAAATAAAAAGCACATTCTAAAATTATTAGCTATATTTGCCGTTA
The DNA here is from genome assembly GCF_009602705.1 of Chryseobacterium vaccae. NCBI lineage: Bacteria > Pseudomonadati > Bacteroidota > Flavobacteriia > Flavobacteriales > Weeksellaceae > Chryseobacterium > Chryseobacterium vaccae. Next base: position 4,136,982 of record NZ_VSWH01000001.1, read on the forward strand.
TAATTATAGTATTTTTAAGTATGCTTAAATCACTTTTCAATTGGAAAGTTTTGCTGAACTTAGTAGTGGCCATCGGTGTTTTTGTGGGGTTGGTATGGCTTACGTTCCGCTGGCTGGAATACCACACCAATCATGGTCAGGAGATTCCGGTTCCCAATGTTATTAATAAATCGGTATATGACGCTGTTAAAATATTAGAGGATACAGGCCTAGAATATGAAGTAGACAGTGCAGAATATAATCCTAAATTTAAGCCTTTTCAGGTTTTAAAGATGCACCCGCTATCCAGTTCCAGAGTAAAACCGGGATCACTGGTCAGAATTGTAGTGAATCCAAGAACCTGGGCGCCTATTACGGTTCCGGATGTAATTAATAAATATTCAGGATTAGCTTTCCAGAGATTGGATCAGGTAGGACTGAAGATTGGAGATACGATCTATGAGCCAAGTATTCAGAAGGATGCCCTTTTAAGAATATTATATAAAGGAAACGCCGTAAGTCCGGGAGCACGTCTGCCTAGATTCTCTATGATTGATGTTGTAGTAGGATCAGGTCCTATGAGGAATATCTCCATTCCTAGTGTAGTAGGATTATCCGTAAAAGAAGCAAGAGCAATTATTGCAAAAAGTATGTTTGAAGTAGGACTTGTAGAGCATGAAGATGGTGGGAAAGATGAGTCTGATATTATCTACTATCAGGATCCTGCATCGGGTGATGTAAGAGATCAGGGAATGCAGATTGATCTTTGGGCAAGTAAGAAAACTCCTGCTGAGTTGGGAGCTAAAATAAGTCAGCTGAATTCTATCTACCGTATGAAAGTAGATACTTCGCTGCCTCCGGTGCGTTACGAAGAAATTCCTGCTCACCCTACCCCTAGCTATGATCCGCCTGCAGATGTTCCGGCTCCAAGGAAAGAAGCTCCAAAGCCTGAACCTGTGAAGACAGAAACACCGAAAGCGACAGTTCCTGCCAAACCAGCGGGATCTGCAACGGAAAAGCCTAAAACGTCTTCAGCTAATCCATCGGCCGGAAATACAAATAATAAACCGGCAGCCTCTACAACAGGGCAACAACCCGCTCAAAAGCCAAAAGCAAAGAAGATGGTCATAGAATAGTAATAACTTATTATAAAAAATAAGGCTTCAACTGTAAAATGTTGAGGCCTTTTGTGTAAAAAATAAAACAATGGCAGAAGATAACGAAGATTTTTTTGACGAGGAATTACTGGATTCCGGGAATATAGACAGTATTGAAAATATTGATATTGATGAGGAGAATAAAGGGTTGTATGAACATCTGAATATTACAGTAGACAGCAAGCAGGAACCTCTGCGGATCGATAAATTCTTATTACTATACAGACAGAATTCTTCAAGAAACAAAATTTCCCAAACCTGCCGTGCCGGAAATGTAGTGGTAAACGGAACTCCGGTAAAGCAGAATTACCGTGTGAAGCCGGGAGATCAGATTTCGGTACTGCTTGCGCATCCACCGAGGGAGAATGTGATTATTCCGCAGGATATTCCTGTTAATATTATATACGAAGATGATGATCTTGTCGTTGTAGATAAAGAAGCCGGAATGGTAGTACATCCCGGTTTTGGAAACTGGGACGGAACTCTGGTGAATGCGCTGGCTTTCCATTTTGAAAATAACGGGGAGAAATCTGATCTGGACAGGGTGGGACTTGTTCACAGGATTGATAAAGATACTTCCGGATTACTGGTTATTGCCAAAAATGAATATGCTTTAAGCTTTTTGGCTAAACAGTTCTTCAACAGAACTACAAAAAGACTCTACTGGGCTTTTGTCTGGGGAAATCTTCAGGAAGATGAAGGAACAATTAAAGGCCATATCGGAAGACATCCGAAAAACAGAATGCAGATGTCGGTATATGAAGATGGCAGCCAGGGGAAACATGCTGTTACCCATTATAAAGTATTGGAACGTTTCAAGTACATGACCTGGGTGGAATGTAAGCTTGAAACAGGAAGAACGCATCAGATCAGGGCTCATTTCAGGCATATCGGGCATACTTTGTTCAATGATGAGAGATATGAGGGGCATACTCCTTTGCGGGGAGTGAATCTGCCTAAGTATAAGCAGTTTATAAAAAATGTTTTTGATATTCTGCCAAGACATGCACTGCATGCCCATACTTTAGGTTTTATACATCCCACGACAAAGAAGGAATTGTATTTTGAGAGTCCAATGCCAAAAGATATGGCGGATGCTGTAAAAAAATGGAGAAATTATTTGGAAAACTAAAAATATATTGAGAATTTTTTTATATTTGTTGAATTGAAATCAAGATTTGTTATGAGAAAACTATATGCTATCGTATGTTTAGCTCTTTTGTCGAATGCATACAAAGCACAAGAATCACTACCATACTATCAGCAATATCTTTTGGATGGTGAGTTCCTGTTCAACCCAGCTCAATACGGAAAGACAGATTACGTACAGCTCAACGCCAATTATCACAAACAATTTGACAAGTTCAGCGACTCTCCAAACACGCAGTCTATTGGGATTAATGGAAACATTTTCGATAGAGTGGGAGCCGGACTTTCTATTTTCAGAGACAGCAATGGGCCTATCTCTGCAGGTGGTATTACTGCTGGTGCTTCTTATTTTATTCCACTAAGTAGTGAGGGGGAAAGAAAAGACCAGTTCTCTTTCGGTACCAGTGTAAGTTTCTATAACATGAATTTTGACTATACTTCGGTGAACGTTGAAGATGGTTATGATCCACTATTGATAGGAAAGGAAGGAAATATCTTCATGGCTTATGCCAACTTCGGAGCAGCAGCTACCTATAGAAATATTTTTGCAGGTGTTTCCGTGAATGATATTGCTTTAAGTAATGATAAAGCAATCGTAAACGGAATTGAACCTTCACCAATCAAGTTCTTCCTTAATTTAGGATACAACTGGCATTTAGCAGATAATATTTTCCTGACACCGTCAGCTTTGATCAACTTAAATACAAACTCAACAAGAATGATCGATTATAACCTAATGGGTACATTCTTTAATGATATCAACTCTTTCTCTTTCGGGGTAAGCTACAGAACAGTACAAAACAGATTCGACAGCCAGCAGCTTCAGGTTGCACCCGTAGTGAAAGTAAGATTTAATAAATTTATGGTTGGAGCTACTTACAACATCGGGATGTCTGATATTCAGACGTATGGAGGAAACAGCTTCATGATCAGTCTTGGTTATAACTTCGACAACTTTATTAATCATAGAGGATTTAGATATTAATCTGATTTAATTTAAATAAATTTGAGCTCTGAATTTTTTCAGAGCTTTTTTTATGATCTATATTCACGTTCCTTTCTGCAGACAGAAGTGCAGCTACTGCAATTTTCACTTTTCCACATCCCTGAACTTTAAGGATGAGATGATCCGTGCCATGAAAACGGAAATCATGCTCAGGAAAGATGAGCTTCAGGATAAAAATTTAAAATCCTTATATTTTGGAGGAGGAACTCCTTCCATTCTTTCTGCGGATGAAATCGGTTCTCTTATTGATGAAGTGCTCCGATATTTCAGTTTCGACAAAGATATTGAGATCACTCTGGAAGCAAATCCGGACGATCTGGATAAAAACTTTCTGAAACAGCTTTCAAAACTGCCGGTTAATCGTCTTTCCATTGGAACACAGAGTTTCTTTGATGAAGATTTAAAGCTGATGAACCGTGCACACAATGCGTCAGAAGCAGAAGGTTCCATCAAAAGAGCCCAGGATTTCGGCTTTGAAAACCTAAGTATTGATCTGATCTATGGTTCACCAACCTCTAATCTGGAAATCTGGAAAGAAAATTTAAATAAGACCATTGCTCTTGAGGTTCCTCATATTTCATCTTATGCTTTGACGGTAGAACCAAAGACTGCTTTGGAAAGCTGGATCTCAAAAGGAAAAGTGATTAGCCCGAAAGAAGAAGAGCAGAACAGAGAATTTTATTACTTGTCAGATTTCCTGAAAGATAACGGATTTGAACATTATGAAGTCTCTAATTTTGCGAAACCCGGTTTTTATTCCAGACATAATTCCTCCTATTGGAAGTATAAGGAGTATCTGGGAATAGGACCTTCTGCCCATTCCTATAACGGATTTGATGTCAGAAGCTGGAATGTGGCCAACAATCAGCAGTATATCAAAAAACTGAGTAGTAAAAATCTTGCTAAAGAAGAAGAATTGCTTTCACAGGAAGATCAGTTCAATGAAATGATTATGATCGGGCTGAGGACCATCTGGGGAGTAGACCTGGAAAGTCTTAACAGTAAGTTTTCGGATCAAATTCTTGAACAGTTCCGGAATGAAATAAAATCTAAGCTGGAAGAAGGTATTTTAATGACTGAAAATAACCATTTGAAAATTCCTGAGAAACACTGGTTCATGGCAGACGGAATTGCTTCAGATTTGTTTATTGTATAATGGCTGTATATATGCAACTGTGCCATAAAATTCACTATTTTTGTATAAAATTTCAGTTCGTTTGAAAACTAAAAAACAAGATTATTCGCATCTTTCATCCAGCCAGCCGATCGGTATTTTCGATAGTGGGGTGGGAGGTCTTACCGTAGCTAAAGAAATTAAGAGGCTTCTTCCGAATGAGGATCTGATTTATTTTGGAGATACCAAGCACCTTCCTTATGGTGAAAAGTCAAAAGAAGCGATTATAGAATATTCAACCAAGATCACCAATTTTCTGCTTGAGCAGAACTGTAAAGCTATTGTGGTTGCCTGTAATACAGCTACAGCCAATGCTCTGAATGAAGTGCTGCAGTCTGCTGCAGGAAGAGTTCCTGTTATTGACGTCATTAATCCCGTGGCTGAAAAAGTATCTTATGAAATCCATAATAATGTTGGGGTAATCGCTACGAAAGCTACAGTAAACTCAGGCCTGTATAAGAAAAGCATCCGGAAGCATAATAAATGGATCAAAGTAGATGAGCTGGCAACACCGTTATTGGTTCCGGCTATTGAAGAGGGGTTTAAAAACCATCCGATTACGCACGCCATCATTTATAATTATTTAAGCAACAGCAAGCTGAAGAATATAGAAACCCTGATCCTTGGCTGTACTCATTATCCGCTTTTGATTGATGAGATTAAACAATATTACGGAAACCGTGTCCGTGTGATAGATTCTCCGAATATTGTAGCCAATCATTTGAAAATTATTCTGGATAAGTACCATCTTCTGAATGAAAACAATCCAAAACCCAACTATCATTTTTACCTTTCAGATCTCACCAAAAATTTTGAAAAGATCTCTAAGAAGTTTTTCGGGAAAACGATAGACCTGGAGTTGAAAGTATTATAAATAAAAGGCTGTTTCTATAATGAAACAGCCTTTTTTGATGTTCAGACCAGTCATTGGATTTTACAACGCATCCAGAATTACTTTCTCAGCCTTCAGTCTGGATTTTGGATTGAATTTCGGTTGATTGGCATCTGTTTCCTCTTTAACTCCAATAGCTACAGCAAATAAAGTTTCATATTTTCCGTTTTCCAGAATTTCATCATACTGTTCCGGCTCAATTCCTTCCATTGGGGTAGAATCTATTCCCATAGCTGCACAGGCGGAAAGCAATATACCTAATGATAAATAGACCTGGTGAGCCAGCCATGATTTTACAGCAGCTTCACCTTTAGGTTTTACCCGGTTTATGTAATAGTTTACTGCTCCTTCAGGAAGGTTTTCCTCAATCTGCTTTTCAAAGTCTTCAGTCTTTTTTATCACTTGGAAAATAATCAGATGGCTGCAGTCCAACACTTTTTCTTTATTAATGAAAGAAACTTCTGCCAGCTGTTTTTTTAATTCAGGATTGCTGATGAAGATAAAATTCCATGGCTGGCTGTTGATGGATGAAGGGCTCAGGTTCAGAATTTCTTTCAGTTCACTGATTTGTTCTTCACTGATGGCTGCCTGAGGGTTATACTTTTTTACCGTATACCTCGTTTTCATTTTTTCTAAAAAGTTCATAATTTATACTATCATTTTTATAGTTGCAAAATTAATGTAAGTTTGTTACCTTTGCAATAACGGTTAAAAAGGATAGTATAAAAATGTATACAATAGACGATAAAAAATACCCCTGCTGCACAAGCGTGACGATGAGATTTATAGGTGGAAAATGGAAAGCTGTAATCTTATATCACCTGATAGACGGAGTTAAAAGATATAATGAGCTGCGAAAGCTCGTTCCCACCATTACAGAAAGAACGTTGAGCCTTCAGCTAAAGCAAATGGAGGAAGATGATATTATTGAAAGAAAAGTTTATACTGAAAAGCCTCCTTTAATGGTAGAATACAGCCTGACCGATTTCGGAAAGACGCTGCTGCCTGTTCTGCACGCCATTACAAACTGGGGAAAGGGTGCTCCGGAGCTTTCCAAAAAAATAATCAGGAATTAAATTTCCTGATTATCTTCTTTATTCGGTTCAAAAAAACTGAAACTAACGTTTCCGTATTTTCGGGTTTCTTTTAAGTTGGAGTGTTCAAGCTTCATACGGCTTTGATGTTCTACGATCAGAACTCCGTTTTCTTTCAGGAATTTATTGTTGAGGACTAAAGAGATCAGTTCATAATATTTCTTTTCTTCCATTTCGAAGGGAGCATCAGAAAATACAATCTCAAAACTCTTTTTATTTCTGAACTTTTTAAGCCAGTCAAACACATCTCCTCTCTGTACATTGATCTGTAAGGACATATCCAGTTCTGATGCAGTAGAATTGATAAATCCGGTATGTTTCGGGTTCATCTCCACAGAAGTAACATCCTGACATCCTCTGGATGCAAACTCAAACGAGATAGAACCAATCCCTGCAAAAAGATCCAGTACGGAAATGGACTGCATATCATACGTATTTTCCAGAATACTGAATAAAGCTTCCTTAGCGAAATCGGTTGTTGGTCTGACATCAAAATTTTTCGGAGCCGCTATTTTCTTGGCTTTCCACTTGCCGGATATTATTCTGAACATATTTTTTTAGTTGTTAGGTAACAGACATAGGTGGCAGATCACTGAATTTGGGAATTAATCCCTATGATCCGCTTCCTGCAGTCTAATTGAGTATAAAATTCTTATTAGGAACGTTGTCAAAAACAATTTTCAGGTTTTTGACAAATTTCTGAAGTTCGGAGATAAAGGTTTCATTTTCTGTGGTCTCACCATAAGCATAGAAATGGGTCTCATTGATGCCGAAACCTATTTTACTCAAAGTAAACATGATGAAATAAAGAAAATCTACTTCCGAATTGACATCCAGGTTGTTATACAGGATGATTTTTTTATTATCGATAGCAAAAAATTCACATTGGTTATGATATAGATTGATATGAATTTCTTTGCCGGTTTTAATGTTGATAGAATTTAAAAACTTTTCTCCCGAAAAATTAAAATGGACGGGAACCGCAATTTCTTTTATTTTTTTATAAAAGTTTTTCTGAAAAGTATAATAAAACTGTACCCCGAATTTTTTATTAACAGAGAGCATCAGTTCTTCTTTTTCTTTGTTGGTAGGAGCATTGAACGCAATAAGTTCAAATCCTGCCTCATGCTCAGAATATCCTTCCGGCATCAGGGTAAAATGATTCAGAGCCGAAACCACCTGTATTTCATCAAACCTTTGTTTGATAAGTATTTCATCAAGCTTGTCTTCGATTAGATTTTCCGGTGTTTCTTCCGTAACGAAATAAGACTTTTCCTCCAGGACACTCTTGTTTTTGGTGATCTGGCAGATTAATCCGTCTTTGGTAAAAAGTAAATTAAGTACGTTCATATTTCTATTGAATGCAAATTTAGTGAAATTCTATCATAACGGCACCCGATTGATGATGAAGTATTTCTTTATTATAAAAATCGATATCAGTCTGGCTTTCCAGAACATTCCATACCATTCTCTGCAGGGTTCCGTCACCAATACCGTGAACAATTTCAAGTCGCTTCAGATGATGTTTTCTACAGAAACTTAGCACTTCCATCAGTTTTTCCTTTTGGATGAAAAGTCTTTCAAAACTGTCATAATCATTAGGATTCTTCACCAGATTGTGGAAATGAAGATCCAGAACCATATGATTTTTCTGGTGTTTTTTAGAAATAACCTTTTTCAGTTCGGCTTTCTTTTCAACCCTAATATTCTCGTAAAGATCAACATCTTTGGGAACCAGCTTTTCTTTTGGATACTGATGAGTGAATCCGTACTCATCTTTAAAAACCACAATATTTCCATTTACGGAAGTAATAATTCCGCTCAAATCTTCATCTACTACAGAAACTTTGTTCCCGATCTTCATAATTCTTAACGCCTGTTTACTTTTAACCTTTGTTTCCCAGTTCAATAACTTCAAGATCCTTTATTTCTTCACCATCTACTACAAATCTCATCATGGTTCTCACCTTATGCCAGCCCTGTTGTCCGCATGCGCCGGGATTAAGGTGCAAAAGGCTGTTCTTTTCATCATACATTGCCTTTAAAATATGGGAATGTCCGGAAATAAATAATTTAGGGGCTTTCTCAGCAATCTCTTTTTTGGTTAACGGAGTATATTTCCCAGGATATCCACCGATATGAATCATCAGAACCTCAAGATCTTCGCAGAAAAACCTGTTCACTTCAGGAAATTCAGAACGGATCTTTGCGTTATCAATATTTCCGTAAACTCCTTTCAGAGGTTTTATTTTTTCCAGTTGTTCAATAACGTCCATACTTCCGAAGTCGCCGCAATGCCACACTTCATCAGCCTGCTGTGCATATTCTAAGATTCTGTCATCTATATAAGAATGCGAATCGGAAAGGAGAAGGATCTTGGTCATAAAACGCTGGAATTTTTTACAAAGTTAGGAAAGATTTAATTTTTCAATATTTAAAACGAAAAACTTTTATCATCCGTAAAATGGTATCTCTTAATATTTAGTAAATTTGGGAGAAATATATAAAAAAAATGAAGCAGAAATTTTCTTTTTTCCTTCTTCTTTTGGCGGTGGGATTTTCCAATGCCCAGGTGGAAGAAAAAAAACTGGATGAACTGATCCAGAATACTCTGAAAACCTTCGATGTTCCCGGAATGTCTGTAGGAATTGTAAAAGATGGAAAAGTGATCTATTCTAAAGGTTTTGGGCAGCGCTCTTTAACTACAAAACAGCCGATGGATGACAATACACTGGTAGGTATTGCTTCCAACTCCAAAGGGTTCACCTGTACCGCTCTGGCCATCTTAGCAGATGAAGGAAAACTGAATTGGGACGATAAAGTTTCAAAATATATCCCTGAGTTTCAAATGTACGATCCGTATGTTTCCCAAAATGTAACGGTAAAAGATCTTGTAACCCACAGAGCCGGATTAGGATTAGGACAGGGTGATCTGATGTTTTTCCCGGAAGGTGGAAGCATGACCGTGAATGATATTGTACACAACGTACGTTATTTGAAGCCTGAAAACCCTTTTAGAACAACGCTGGACTATAATAATATTATGTTTATCATTGCCGGAGAAGTTATTCACAGGATCTCCGGTTTAAGCTGGGCAGAATTTATTGAACAGAAAATCATGAAGCCGGTAGGGATGACCTCCAGCTATGGCAGCTATAACAAAGCAAAAGCAGTATCCAATAAAATTGATGCCCATGCTCCTGTAGATGGTAAAGCAGTAGCCGTTCCGCATGACTGGAATGAGACCGCTAATGCAGCAGGCGGAATTATGAGCAATATTAAAGATATGACTACCTGGGCAGATTGTCTTTTAAATAATTTCACTACTAAAGACGGCAAAAAACTGGTTTCAGATAAAAATGTACAGCAGTTGTGGAGCCTTCAGATTCCGGATAGAGTAGCGATGAAAAATCCTTATGACACCAGTTTCTATGGATATGGATTGGGATGGTTCTTAAGTGATGTGAAAGGACATAAACAGATACAGCATACCGGCGGATTAATAGGAACTGTTACCCAGTTCACCCTTATTCCGGATCTGAAATTGGGAATTGTAGTATTGACTAATCAACAGTCGGGAGCGGCTTTCAATACCATCACCAATACCGTAAAAGATTCTTATCTGGGAATTGCAGACAGAAACTGGCTGAAAACTTACGGAGAGAGAATGGCAAAAGTGAATGCTGAATATGAGAAGCAGAAAAAAGAAGCTTTTGCAAAATCTGAAGCTTTCAAAAAAGATAAAAACCTGCAGCCTAAAGCCGAACAGTTTGTAGGAAAGTATAATGACGAATGGTTTGGAGATGTGGAAATTTCACAACAGGGAAGTACCTACAGAATTATCTGTAAAAATTCACCAAGACTGAAGGGAGAATTGCTGCCTTATTCCAATAATACATTTATCATCAAATGGGACGACAGAAGCTACGATGCCGATGCCTATATTATTTTCGCCTATGATGAGAACGGTAAGGCAGAATCTGCAAAACTAAAGGCAATTTCAGATATCACAGATTTCAGCTTTGATTTTGATGACCTGAATCTGAAAAGAAAATAACAGAAGAGATTATTAAATTAACCTCAGTTCGGGATAAGAATATCTGATAAATGCAGGTTTGAAGCTGGATGATGGAAGAGGGAAGTTATGAAAGTCATTAAGAGCAAATATTGATTTGTTTTAATTTTCTGGAGGCTTTCAAACTCCTTGGCCCGAACTCACGTTAAATTATTCAATAGAAACGGGCTTAGGCCCGTTTTGTTTTTTTATATTATTTCAACACATTTAAATCTGCTTCAGTACGGGAAAGTTCAGTATTCAAATGTTGTTTTTCAAAGAATTGTTTCAGCTGGCTGAGGCGCTTTTTAGGATCGTAATGAATACTTGAGTTCAGTTTTTGCTGACAAAGCGAGCAGGCTCTTGCAAAATGAAAATCCGCCTCAGAAAGTGAATTGGTTCCGTTCATCACACAATTGGCATTAAGGCAGTGGCTGATGCCGAACATATGTCCGATTTCGTGGGAACTTATTTTTATTAGCCTAAGAAGACTTTCATTAAAATTAGATTCTGTTAAGTTACCATTAGCAAATCTGTACAGGGAAGTTACACCTACACCGTCTTCATAAGAAGCAAATCCGAAAACATAATTCCATTCCGGTCTGGGATACAGATCTCTTTCTGTAATTCCCATGAGTACCACACCATCTTTGGGCTTCCGTTTAATCAGAATATTGTCCAGAACATAGCTCGCCAATACCTGCTCATGTCCTTCCCTGGATATTCTTTTAGCCGTTTTGTCAATAATTGAATTAGGTAAAGCAGGAAGAATTTTTGTTTCCAGTTGGTAATAAGCATTTAAATATTCCTTAGTGAGCTGGATCTCCTTTTGCTGCAACGCATTGAAATTTCCTACAGGCTGTAGATAAATGATGTTTTTTCCGGGCTCAGGTTTTATTTTTTTTGACTTCTGAAAGTCTTCAAATTGCTGAAATTTTTCATCGTGGCTGTACCTCCAGCTTCCCGGTTGGGGATCAGAAAGTTTTACATCATTGATGGCGATTGTTTCCAGATAAGACTTTTCCTTCTTCTGGCAGGAGAAAAGGAAAATAAAAATAACTGCATAAAAAATACTATTATATTTTACCTGGTTCATAAAAGAACAGCAGCTTCTTTTTGGCTCCGTCAAATTCAGACCACGAATTGCAGTCGATCTCAAAGCCTGCTACCCCGCAGGTGGGAAAGTGAAAAATATCTTCCGAAATAGAATTGGCAAAGTTTGAAATACCATTGTTATGAGAGAACAGGGCTACAGAATTTATATGGTCATCCAGCTCGTAGATCACAGATTCAAAATTTCTTTCCGAGGGATTATACAGTTTATCTGCTGTTGACATATTCAGCTGATAGGTCTGGTTAAAGATCCTGCAGGTATTCAGTGCACGGACCGCCGGGCTGGATACCAGATAATCGATAGAAATATTCTTGTTTTTCATGAATCTGGACATGTTCATAGCGTCCTGCAATCCCTTATCTGCCAGGGGTCTGTCAAAATCTTCCGTTTCTTCCGGCCAGTCGCTTTTTGCATGTCTCACGAGGATGAGTTTCTTCATACTTTCGTTTTTTGGAAGATTAAAATTATAAAAAAAATAATGGAATAAAACATGATTTTTATAAAAAAACTGCGTTATGAATAAAATCAGTAAATTTTACTAAATTTGCAGACTTATGGGACAGATCCTTGCAATAGACTATGGAAAAGTGCGCTGCGGTATTGCCGTAACAGATGATATGCAGATTATTGCGAGCAGCCTGGATACCATTCAGACACCACTTCTGATGGAGTTTTTGAAGAAGTATTTCAGTGAAAACAAAGTGGATGAAGCAGTCGTAGGACTGCCTACAGATCTGAAGGGTAATATTTCTGAAGTGGAGACGGATATTTTGAAATTCATTGGAGTGTTTCAGCAGGAATTTCCGGATATCAGGGTTCACCGTTTCGATGAAAGATTTACCTCGAAGATGGCTTCCTTTTTTATTTCCCAGAGCGGAAAAAATAAAAAAAAGAGGCAGGAAAAAGGATTAATAGATAAAGTAAGTGCAACTATCATATTGCAGAATTTTTTAGAACAAAGAACAAGATGATTTTACCGATAAGAGCTTTTGGGGATCCTGTTTTGAGAAAAATGGGAAAAGACATAGATAAAGACTATCCCGGATTACAGGAATTGATAGACAATATGTTTGAGACGATGTACAGTGCAAACGGTATCGGATTGGCTGCACCTCAGATCGGGCTGGATATCCGTATGTTTGTGATTGACGTAACTCCGCTGGCGGAAGACGAAGATTATGAAGATATTAAAGACGAATTAGCAGAATTCAAAAAAGTTTTCATCAATGCACAAATTCTTGAAGAATCAGGCGAAGAATGGAAGTTCAACGAAGGATGTCTTTCTATTCCGGATGTAAGGGAAGATGTAAAAAGAAAGGGAACCATCGTTATTGAATATTATGACGAAAATTTTGTGAAACATACAGAAACTTTTTCCGATATTAGAGCCCGCGTAATTCAGCATGAATATGACCACATCGAAGGGATTCTGTTTACCGATCATTTGAGTGCGTTGAAAAAAAAGCTGGTAAAAGGCAAACTGACGAAAATCTCTCAGGGGGATGTAAGCATCAACTATAAAATGAGATTTCCAAAATAAGGATAAACAAGGATAAAAAGAAAAAATAATACAGAGCAAAAAGCCCCGAGCTGATTGCAGAATTTACAAACAATATAATTATGCTGTTAGAAAAAATAATTTCAATTTCAGGAAAGCCAGGACTTTACAAATTAGTTTCTCAATTAAGAAACGGGTTTATTATTGAAGACGTTACGACCAAGAAAAAAGTAAGCATCGGAAACTCAAGCCAGGTAAGCTTATTAGATAATATCGCAATGTTTACAGTGGATAAAGAAGTTCCTTTGTTCGAAGTTTTTGAAAATATTGCTAAAAATCAAGATTACAAAGAAACAATCTCTCACAAATCTTCAGATGCTGATCTGAAAGAATTTATGACGGCTTCTCTTCCTAATTATGATACGGAAAGAGTATATGCTTCTGATATCAAAAAATTGGCTCAATGGTATAATATCCTTCATAAAGCAGGATATATTACTCCGGAAAGCTTCGTAAAAGCAGAATCTGAAACTTTAGAACCTGCACAGGAAGAAGTAAGCATTGACAAAGATGCTCCTAAAAAAGCAGCTCCAAAAGCAGAAAAACCTGCCGCTCCGAAAGTAAAAGCTACTTCAGCAGCAAAAGCAGCTCCAAAAAGTACACACAGAAAGCAAGGATAATTAATCCTTAATTGTAAAATACAAAGCCCCGTCAATCCCGATGGGGCTTTTTTGTTGAAATTTATTCGCTCGCAGATGGGGTCTATAGCGCAGATTTTTTGATATATTTTGTTAGGTTTGCACAAAGACGCTATTTTTTTACCAGCTTTATGGATATAAGACGCCAGATTTTATCTCCGATAAAATTTCATACTGTGAAACTTGCTGAAAATCTCCGATTTTCTTGCGCCTTAAAGCAGCATAATCAAAATCTTGCGACCTTGCGTTTTCCAACCAAAGATTGCTGTTATGTTTCGGATTCATTCAATTTTAAAAATAAGGTTTGCCGGGGAGCCCAAATAACCCTTACCTTTGTATAACATTGAACGTTCAACAAGTTATGAATACCAGACAGGAAAAATTAGAAGCCTTCGGAAGATTGCTGGATATTATGGATGATCTCCGGGAAAAATGCCCATGGGACCAAAAACAGACCCTGCAGTCTTTACGTCATCTGACATTGGAGGAAACGTATGAACTTTCAGATGCCATTCTTCAGGAAGATCTTCAGGAGATAAAAAAAGAATTGGGTGATGTACTTCTTCATCTTGTTTTTTATGCTAAAATAGGTTCTGAAAAAGAAAGTTTTGATATAGCAGATGTAATCAATTCCCTGAATGAGAAACTCATCTTCAGGCATCCGCATATTTATGGGGGTACTGAAGTAAAGGATGAAGAAGAAGTGAAGCAGAACTGGGAAAAACTGAAACTGAAAGAAGGCAATAAATCTATATTAGGTGGTGTTCCGAAAAGCCTTCCAAGCATGGTAAAAGCCTACAGAATACAGGACAAGGTAAAAGGGATTGGATTTGAATTCCATGATGCGGAGGATGCCTGGAAAAAAGTGGATGAAGAAATACAGGAATTCCATGAAGAAACTGATCCTGAGAAGAAGGAACAGGAACTTGGGGATGTATTTTTCTCATTGATTAACTACGCAAGAATCTCTGGGATCAACCCGGATTCAGCGTTGGAAAGGACTAATTTGAAATTCATTTCGAGATTTCAGAAAATGGAAGGACTTGCTGAGGAGGACGGCCTGAAACTTGCAGATCTGTCACTCGAAGAAATGGATGTCTTTTGGGAAAAGGCTAAACGTTTGCCTTAGCAAAGAATTTTTTCAGCATCAATAGATAATTAATAACTTAGATTAAAAATAAATATGTTACGGACACTCATATTTTCAGCCTGCATTTTGTGGAGCTGTAATCCCAAGGCTCAGGATACCCCTAAAAATGATGAATTAAAAGTGGAGTTTTCTCTGCCCAAAAAGCTAAAGGAAGTTTCCGGAATAGCATTATCCAAAGATAAAAAAACGATCTGGGCTATTGAAGACCAGGGGAATAAGAATAGGGTGTATGGCCTGGATATGAAGGGGCAGCAAATTGCTGATGTTTTGGTAGAAAATGCAGAAAACAGAGACTGGGAAGATATAACAGCCGATACACAGGGAAATATCTATATTGGTGATTTCGGAAATAACGACAACAACAGACAGGATCTTGCCATTCTGAAGATAGGCCTTCAGAATATAGAGCAGAAAACAGCTAAAGTAGTGGAGACTATTAAGTTTCATTATGAGGGACAGACCGAGTTTCCTCCTAAAAAATCGAACTGGCTGTACGACTGCGAAGCTTTTGTTGAGATGAACGGTAGTTTTTATCTGTTTACGAAAAACAGAAGCAAAGGTTTTGACGGAACATTTCTGGTATTCCAGGTTCCTAACAGGGAAGGAGATTTCGAGGCTAAGCTAATAGGGAAACTGAAGCTTGATGGAAAATACAGTGATGCTGCTATCACATCTGCTGCCATTAACAGTACAAAAGATAAAATTGTTTTGCTGACCCATAAGAATATTCATGTTCTTTCCGGATTTAAAGCGGATGATTTCAGTACAGCAAAGATTGAAAAAATATCTTTAAATCATAATTCCCAGAAGGAAGCCGTTGTGTTTCTTGATGACAAAACCCTGCTGATTGCTGACGAAAAAGATAAGCAGACAGGCGGAAACGTGTACCAATTTTCTTTTTAGATAAACGACAGATCTAAGCTTTATATAACTTAAACTAAAAACCTTCAGTTGAAAGCTGAAGGTTTTTTGATGTTATATGTCATAATAGCTTAAAAAGTCATTCCGACTCCTGCCGAAATCCTTCCGCCATCTGAACCGTAAAAATAATTAAGCCTTGCAGAAAGCATCTCTACAATGCTCATCCAGAAACCTGCTCCTACAGACTGGTGCCATTTGGTGGAATTTTCATTATCATTCCATACACGGCCGATATCATAACCGATTAGCACTCCCATATTGGCGGGAACGATATTGTTTCTCACCCTTCCGAAATCCCAGCGGACTTCAGAATTGTTGGTGAAGTATGATCTTCCTGAGAATCTGTCGTTTCTGAAAGCTCTCATTCCGTTATTCCCTCCGATACTTGCCGCCTGATAGAATTCAAAATTATTATTGTTAATCCACATCACGTTGCTGGAATTGGCAAAAACAAAATTTCCTTTTTTATCAATTCTGTGGTCAATCGTCAATGTTCCGTTCAGCGTGACGAAATTCTTTTCAAAGTTGGATGTATTGGCTTTCCAGTCTGCATTAATCAGGAATTCCAGTCCTAAAGTCGGGAAAGCATTATTATCCATGTTTTTGTAACTGAATGTATAGTTGGCCCCGGTAAACTGCTGGCTTTTGAACACATCAGGACGTACATCCGGTGACTGGTCTACAAAACGGTCGCCTTTTCGCTGTACTTTATTATCCTCAAACGTAAGCTGGAACTGATGCTGAAGATTCATCCAGCTTTTTTTGGAAATGGAAGGGGCAAAATTGAATCTGGATATTCTGGCCCGGTTGTATTCCCTTTCCGTATTTTCTTTGTCGTAGGGGCTTTCATTGGAAAGGCCAAAGAAGTTTCTGGAAAATTTCGGAGTGGTATAACCTGCGTCAATATTGAAATCCCATCCGGAAATCGCTTTCTTAAAGATCCCTTTATACACAAGATTGAATCCTGCCGTAGCCGTATAGAAATTAGCTTTCAGACTGTGCTTCTGTGTGTAAGGATCGCGGATGAAGTTATTCACAGTATAATTGGCAAGGAAACCTATAATTACCCCGTCATCAGGATTGTAATCCGCATTCGGGTAACCCGCAACATAATTGAATTTCGGGTGTTTATAATTGTAGGTATTGATGTCATAGTCATCAGAAATATTTTTTGTTGCCGATCCTGCATTGTAGGTGTTTTTCTGAGATTTGAAATCATAAATTTTCACTCTGCTTCCGTCTGCAATATTATACACATCATGGTTGTAGCCACCTACGAGTCTGATGGCCATTTTAGGTCTGCCTTCTCCTGAAACTTCATAAATATCATCATCTTCCAGTCCGTAAATCCAGAGCTCCTTGGTTTTGGAGTCATCATAGTTTTTTTCGAAGACCAGCTCAGGATTTTCTTTGTCTTTGTCTAATTTATATTGTTTTACATTAACTGAATGCCCGGTTTTTGTGACCACAAACTTATCAGGATTCACGGTTCCGGCCAAAGGAACTTTTTTCTGAAGCACATCATAATATTGGGATGCATAATTCTGCAGTTTTGTTTTCCGTATTTTCAGCTTACTCAGGATGTCGGAAAGAGTTTCATCTTTTACTTCTTTCGGAAGATTAGTGAAGGCGTCGTCAATATCAGCATCCGTAAGATGATCCTGGATGTATTTGGCCTGAGCAATCCATTCTTCTTGTGTAGAACCTTTCAGGAAAACCAGATCCAGTGGATAAGGCTCCATATTCATCCATTTTACATTTTTTATGTCATCTTTGAAGGTTTTCATATGGCGGATAGCCGGAACATTCATAATGATTCTGAATGCAGCCCCGTCATACTTGCTGAAAGCCTGATCTCTGTCTTTCGGGATCGGTTTGTATACCACCTGATCTCCCTCCTGGTATTCTGCCCATTTCCATTGATCAGAATGCCTGTCCCAGTCGCCGATCAGCATATCGAAGATTCTTGCTCTGATGTAGGATTCACGGTCTACGGAATATTTATAATTTTTAGTGAAATTTTTCAGAACATCATCTGTAGAAACAATGTCTTTGGCATTATCCAGTGAGGCAAGGGTTTTAGGATCGGAAGAGAAACGTTCCTCAATCATGTACATTTCATCCCCGTAGTTTTCATTATATTCTCCCAGCGTATACTGCTTCGGGATGTAATATAATTTCGGATTGCTGTGAAAGATTCCCACCTTATCAGCCATATTTCCTACAGAAAAAGGGGTAAAAGGATGATTGGTAGTGTAAAAATCCAGCAGGAATTTTTCCGGGAAGGTATTATTCAGCTCATTTCCGAAAGTACTTTTCTTAAAAGCCATATTATTAAGGAAACGGACGGCGCTTTTCTTTACTCCACGCATCACAAACTCCTGTCCGTCTGCTGCTTTTAGTCGTAAGCTGTTCGACTGGTTTCCTCCTCCTTCTCGGAAAGGGGTAAAGCCTCCGTTTAACGTAGCAAGATCAGCTGTAGGAGCTTCGATAGGAATTCCGTAATACTTTCTGTAGTGTTCGCCCCATAGCCAGCGGTACACATTCCCTTTTTGGGTAAGCTCCACAGGGTATACTGTTGAGGTAGCAGTCCCAGGAAAAGTACGTGGATAATTATTGACAAATACATCCGGTTTTGAGATCACGGAAATATGGGTAAGCTTTTGTAAGTTGTTATTTTTTGTAGAAAAATATTCAACATCAGTGCTTTGATCTTTTCTGATATTCAGGACTGCGAAGCCGCTGCCTCCGTAAG
The DNA here is from genome assembly GCF_009602705.1 of Chryseobacterium vaccae. Taxonomy (NCBI): domain Bacteria; kingdom Pseudomonadati; phylum Bacteroidota; class Flavobacteriia; order Flavobacteriales; family Weeksellaceae; genus Chryseobacterium; species Chryseobacterium vaccae. The sequence goes on from NZ_VSWH01000001.1 coordinate 4,155,623, forward strand.
AGAAATCGGTCTTCTGGGCAATGGTGGAGGGATCTGTTTTGGAACCTGCGCCACTGATAATCTGTCTTATATTCCGGTCTTCATGATATTGAAGATTATGATCATGTCCGGAAACAAAAATGATATTCTCTTTATCCTGAACAATGCTTTTTAAACGGTTGGCCAGATCAGCATAATGCTGGTTATTGAGATCTTCTGGACTGGCACCGGAAGAACTTCTCAGTATATTGATAAGACTTGCGACACCGGGAACCGGAATTTTACTTTTCAACGGAAAAAGATGGGATTTTGCTGAATTGAATCCCGCATGGGTACCACTGCTGATGATGGGATGATGCAGCGCAACAATGATTCTTTTATCCTGGTTTTTAGTCACCAGATCTTTAAATTCTGTAAAAAAATCTTCACGGGTTTTGATGGTGCAGCCTTTGTTCACCCCTGGATAATTATCCCAATTGGCCAAAGCCCATTCAGAATCAATGACGATCAGTTTGATGTCTTTTGATAGGTTAATATCATCTATAGGACAGGAATTTTTCGGTAAAAAAGCTTTTTTGTCGTTGAAATAATTCTTCACGAAATCCTCCTGTGCTTTTAGACCTCCCAAACCATTGTACCAGTCATGATTTCCCGGAATAACTAATGTTTTTCCTTTAAAATTTTTAGTGATAATCAATTGGTCTTCCAGCTTTTGTTTTGCCAAAGTATAGTCTTTGTCTGTCTCTTGGGGCATTCCGTTGGGATAGATATTATCTCCCAGGAAGATCAGCATCGAATTACTGTCTGCAGAGTCCAGCTTGTTTTTAAGAAGGCTGAGCGTCTGTTGTGCCTGAACTTCATCTGCATTGCCTGCATCACCAATCAGGAAAACTTTAAAATCATTTTCAGATTTTATATCAGAATTTTTTACTTCAAATAAGTTTTTACCCTTTTTTACGTTATATGTTGCGCAGGAGTAGAGAACTCCGGCAGACAATACTGCTCTAAAGGCAATAGAAGTATTTTTTAAATGAGTTTTAAAGGATAAATTCATAAATTTACATTAACAAAAATTCAGGGATGAGCATTTTACACAAAGCCAAAGATTATGTTGAAATCTTATTCAAAGATAAGTTATCTTCTGTATACTTTTACCATAATTTTATTCATACCACCTATACGGTCAATAAGGCTGAAGAGATTATGAAGCATACCCCGGTTTCTGAAGAGGACCAGGAAAAAGTGCTGCTGGCTCTCTGGTTTCATGATACCGGTTATATAGAATGTGCCCAGAACCATGAGGAAAGAGGGGTTGAAATTCTGAAAGACTTTTTACAGAAAGAAAACTATCCTGAAAATTATATCCACGATGTTTCCCAATTGATTCTGGCAACAAAAATCACTTATGAGCCGCAGAATCTTCTTGAAAAAATTGCGAAGGATGCCGATTGCAGCCATTTTGCAAGCCATGACTACAGTGATATTTCCGATTGTCTGAGAAAAGAATGGGAGCTTACGAATGTAAGATGCTTTTCCAATGAAGAATGGAATGCCGGAAATCTTGATATGCTGAAAAATAAACATCATTACTATACAGAATACGCCAAGGAAAACTGGGATCCTTTGAAAAAGAAGAATATTAAAAAAATAGAGAAAAAGCTGGAAAAAGAAGACGATAAAAAAGAAAGCTCCGATAATAAAAAAGAAAAGGAACCTAAATCTGACCGTAGTGTGGATACGCTGTTCAGGGTAACTTTGAATAACCATACCCGACTGAGTGATATTGCAGACAGCAAAGCGAACATCCTGCTTTCCGTGAATGCGATCATCATTTCTGTATGTCTTTCTGTGCTGGTTCCTAAACTGGATACTCCCAAAAATTCACACCTGATCATTCCAAGTTTTATTCTCCTGCTATCGAGTGTACTGACAATTATATTTGCGATTTTATCTACAAAACCCAATGTCACGAAAACGGCATTTACCGCCCAGGATATTAAAGAAAGAAAAGTAAACCTATTGTTTTTCGGGAACTTTCACCAGATGTTGTTCAATGATTATCATGATGCGATGAGAGACCTGATCAAAGACCGGGATTATATCTATGATTCTATGGTAAAAGATCTTTATTTCCTCGGAAAAGTGCTGGATAGAAAATACAAGCTTCTTTCTATTACCTATAAAATCTTTATGGCCGGTATTATTATTTCCGTGCTTTCTTTTGGGTATGCGTTTCTTTCGCTTTGATGAAGTGAAAACTTTATCTGCATACTTTTTTTAATCAGAGGGGCTATTTTTTCTTAAAAAATTATTGACGAAAATTTCAAATACTTTTCGCCCTACCGTCACAGACTTGTCAATAGATAAGCCTGGGACTTTGTGATGATTAAAAACAAGCATATTTGGCTGCTTTTATTTTTATTTTATTCATGCTTTTGTGAATTTTTTATATATTTAACCCACCAAAAAAACAAAAATGTATGAAGAAAAAATTAAACCTTACCAGGATTTTCCTGGTCATTCTGGCAGTGCTCTCTGTCTGTTCCTGTATCCGTGAGGATCTCCTTCAACCCGATAATACCAAGGGATTACCATCGAAAGGTGCCACTGCTGCAAAATATGTTTCGAAAAGTTTATGGCAGGAAGACGATGTATATATTGCGAAAATACAACAGGTATTCTTAAAGGCCGCCAACCTGGAAAAAGTAAAAGAAACTTATGGCGAGCTGTACTGGAATTATGCGATGAGTTTCGGTCAGTTTGGGGAAAAGTATCTATTGGTTCCTGTAGTGAAAAAAGACAAAGTTGTTCTTTTGATGGAGGCGGTAAGAAAAGGTAACAGGGTGTATTTCTATGAAAAAGATGATGCTGATCTTCTAGGTTTCTTTCAGCATGTACTATACTCTAATATTCTTAGCCACAGCGAAGTGATAGACGGGGCTGCCGCTTAGTCAAAATATGTATGCTCTACCAGAACCATTGTGATAGGCTGTCTGAATGGACAAACGGATTGTGAGCCGCTGAGCTACTCACAGATGGTTTGCGAATGGAAGGAAGGTGGGAACGGAGGTCCTCCTCCTAAGAGTTTTGATCCGCTTGGTGACCCGTTTAGCGGTGGAGGTGGTGGAGGTGGAAGCAGTGATGACGGCCATGAATATCCTGATCCACCAGAAGATCCATGCGAGAAAAATAAACAGATCATTACCAGCCCGGGGATACAGAATAAAATAAAAGATGTAAGAGAGAAAGCTGACAGTAATGGCAGATATGAGTTTGGGTTTAAGGTGAATGTAGATGGTACATCCACTGAAGTAACTCAGGGACCTGTAAAAGGAGAATGGGAGGTTGGAAGTTTAGCGGGGGATTAAAGGTTTTTATCACTCACACCCGGATGTAGGAATCCAGATTTTTTCTCCTAATGATATACAATCATTTTTCAGAACTAGAGTGACTTCAGGAACCCCCTCTACAGTAAGTGATATTTTTATCGGAGTAATAGGCGCTAAACCATGCAGCTGCCCGGGTGGTAAAAAATATTTTCATTATATGATTCGGTATGAAGGTTCATTAGAGGATGCAGGGACGGTTACTTTTACAGATTATAATATGATAGATATTATAAAAGATTATCAAGAAAGAGAAAATAAATTAACGTCTATATTGCCTACTTCTCCGTATTCAGATGATGGAGGAGTATCACTTAATTATAAAGGTGTTGAAAAATTATTTTTTGATACATTAGATAGAATGAATATAGATAAAACAAAAATGGTATTGCAAAGAATAGAAAATGATGGAACTATTAATACAATTATGTTTAATAATAATGGAATTCCAACCGAAATTCCTTGTCCTAACTAAAAAATTATCAAAATGAAAACTTACTTGTCAAAAATTATATTATTAGCTACTATAACATTAACTTTTTCATGTAAAGCACAGCAGGTGTATCCTTTAAATACAGATTATGAGACAGTACCCAATAATTCATATTTAAAAGATCTTAATAGCGAACTGGAACGTTATATTGGGGTTTATAAAACTAATTATGGAGGAAATGAAATTACATTGTTTATCACAAAGGATAATCAAAGACTGATTAAAAGAGCAAATAAAAATTTCTATCGGGATATTTTGATAATAAGATATATGATAAAGAATTCGTTTGGTAATGTACTGCAAGATATTCAAAATATGACATTTCCAGATAATCAACCCTCACATCATTTTATTGAAAGTATTGCCACCAACCCCTTACAAAATACTGTAACATTTATTTATAGTGGAACTAATTGCGGGATAGGCTGGGGAAAGATTATATTGAAAAAACTTAATGATACACAGATATCTTGGATCTATAGGCCAAATGGTTCAGCTACTACTGATGAAAATTGCCCGGGAAATCCAGATAAAACGGTATATCTTCCGGATACGGAAAATTTAGTTTTTACCAAACAATAATGAAAGGATTTGTTTCCTTTTTAGGAGAATTACTTGCTATGGTTTCTCCCAGATACAGAAGATTTAATCTTTGCCCAATAACGAATAATGGTAGTAATTATAAAACGACCACAATAATTTAAGCAGAACTTAATTATGAAATCTTTATTATTTTTTTTTATTCTTTCGTCTGCCTTATTACATGCTCAAATTATTAAAGATTCAATTTTAGGAAAACCTAAATTTGTAAAAGAGTTCGTCATTTTTCTAAATGATTCTGGACCATATACTTTTATAAAAGGGGATGATGAATATGGTCACTCAATCATTAAGACCCCTAGTAACCTAAGAAAAAGTATGAGGGATACGTGGTTTGAGACCTATTTTTGCAGATATATAAATAATGAAACCTATTATGATAAAAACAGAAATATTATAAAGGAAACATGGTATTACAAGTCGGGAGAAATTGTTGATGATTATGTTTATACGTTTGATCATTCAAACAGATTAATTACAGAAATATCTAAAAACAAATATTCCGAAAGAAGGTCTAAATACTGGTATGAGGAAAACAGTAAAACGGCAGCATTTAAAGAAAATTCTTATCAATGGAAAGATGAACCTGCAAGAAGATATTTGAATAAGACTGGAAACTATGAACCTTTAATTGTAACGAAGTTTGACACTCTTACAAAGACAGACAGCATTTTTGCCGTAACGAATAATATTTGGAAAGCAACAGGAAAGGGATCTTTTATGAGAAGCACAGACTCTGTTTATCATAAGAGATTGAGTAGAATTAAAATTTATGATAACGAATACAGGGTTATTGAAGAAGATTTTTTCAACTATGAAGATAATCTTCAAAACAAAATATATTCCATGGGACAATTTCGATATCAATATGATGCATCTGGAAATATTGTAAAAAAAACGTTACTAAAAGAAGGAAAACCTTATTCATATAGTTTTTTTGAGAATGGAAAATTAATTAAAGAAGAAAAAGCTGAAAGTTCAGAATATACAGTTTATACTAAAAACCAAAAACAAGAAAGGAAAACAACATATTACAAAGGTGAAATTTTACATGATCAGATAATTGAGTATAAAGGCAATTATATAACCGGACTATTTTTTCTGGATAAATTAGGAAAGGAAGATCAAAAAAAGGAATCCAAAATAATACGTTTCAAGTATAAGTTTGATAAATATAAAAACTGGATAGAAATAATTAAAAATGTAGATGGAAAAGATTTATATAAGTGGGTCAGAAAAATTGAATATTATTAAAATCTAATATCTGCCTTTCTAAAATGAATAGTAACTGATCTGGATATTTTAATTTTAAACTATTGAAATCCTCAGAGCCAGCAGCCCGGTAATTCCCTGAAGATCCTCTACTTTCAGGAATTCTACATCGTGCTGAAGGATTCCCTTTTTCTGGAGCTTGGCGATGTATTCCAGATATTCTTTCTGGTTTTCCATGCCAAAATAAACGATGGTAATCTTTCCGGGACAGGTAATCCTTTCTGTAGAGTCTTTAACATGGGATTTGTCAAGACGTTTTTTAACAATTTCATAATAAGAATTGTAGGCACCGTCTACATCAAAGCGTTTTTCATCCATTCTGAAACGGATGTCTATTTTTTCGTTGTACACAAAGATCAGGGAGGCAATATCCAGTCGGATGGGAAGATCCATTTTAAATGTCTGGAATTCGCGTTCCATATTGCAGATGGTTTTCAGCTGCCAGTATCTTAATTTGTGAACGACTTTGGAGGAGTATTGAAGTTCCGGGGCAATATTGTGCCCGATGTACAGATTATGCTCCACACCATCCGATTTGAATCTTTCATAATAATGCGGAAAGATTTGCTGGGCTTTGATCTGACTTTCATCCAGCATATCTGCCAGTTTCCTGTTGAGCAGGGTAATGGAATCATCCAGCCTTTTCCGGTTGGCATAAAAGAGGTCGGTTTGTGGGAAGACCTGTAAAAAATAATCTTTGATCTTTGCTTTGATTTCTCTTGTTGATTTCACCTCTAGTTTGCCCTGCAGGTAAGGATGAATTTCTTCTCTCAAAATCCTTTGGAAACGTTGTTCCGTATCAGCTTTGATCTCGTTGTTCAGTTCATTTTCAAAAACATCCAGTGCCAGCAGGTATTTCTCTGAATCGGAATTAATCAGAGTGAAAATATCATGAAGGACCTCAATCTGTTGATTAAGGTCTTCCAGCATCAGGTTAAAACGTTTGTCTGAAGAAGAACGGATATCTGAAAACCCAAACAGAGGGGTGAGATTCTTAAAGGAGATCTGCTTCAGTGTATACATTTTCTTGGCCAGATAAGCATTGAAATATTTTTCGGCTTCGTTCCGGAATTTCCAGACTACGCTGTTATGGATGGAAGTATATTCACGTTGGATAATGGCTTCTATCTGATAGTTTTTTTCAAAGCTGAACCGGGTCAGGGAGAACAGGATCATATCCGTGAAAAACTCCATCTTTTTCAGCTTTAAGCCGTTGAAACTATTGGCATGATGAGACGTAAATTCCATGATGGCCAGAAGCTCATTGTCTTTCATGATGGGGATCACCATGAAGCTGTTGATATCGTTCTCCTTTAAAATACTGAAAGAGGGCAGCGCTTTTATATTTTCATCCAGATTGCCGACATTGGAGACGACAATTGGTTTTGAATTATGACTTAAATTGTTAAAAGTATTGATTCGTGTTTCTTCGTCAAAGGCATTGATCCAGAAATCAAGAATATGATTACTGAAAAGGCTTTCATAGATCGGAAGTTTCTCCAGTTTCTGGCCTTTCTGGTCGAAAAGCATTAATCCGAAGCTAAGGTCTGCCACATCAAAGTACGATTTGAAAATTTCTGTAAGGTTTTCATCAGGACTCAGGTCTTCCGGGTCGATCTCTATCATACTTGATTTAAGCTCGGATAATGCCACTTCCGAAGTACAGTCTACCAGCGATATAATGGTGAACCCTTTCAGAACCCATGACTGTGACGGGAAATACCTTTTCCAGAGCTTGAAATCATCGAGGTTTTCCAACAGCATATCCAACACGTCATCTTCAGGAATTTTTGCCGTTTCTGTAGGATAGATTTCTGTAAAATCTGAATTGACCGTAATCTTATAATGTTTCATGATTCCCTGTTTATTCGGGATATCATAGTAAAACGGGATAGTGCTCTTGATATCTTTTTTGAAATAGCTCTGAAGGATCAGGCAGCAGCAGAATACATAAAATTCATTGTCATCAATATTCCTGAGTTCTATTTCAAAATCTTTACCGGCATCTTTAAGAATACTTTTAAATCTCTCCGTGTAATTGAAGGTGATATTGGAAAGTGGAATACTGGCCGCTTTGATCTCGTTATGGGTGAGTCCGGTGGGGAAGAGGTCTGCCAGAAGCATTCTGATGAGGTCCTCATGTTTGTCCAGAAGAGAAACATCCTGAAAACCTTCTCTTAGTTCCTGAAAATTTTTAGTACTGTCGATCAGGGATTCAGCGTAATTGACACGATATTCCAGACGATCATTGTACCGAATATGTTCCAGTACATCCAAATATTTTTTGAATGAAATGTAAACCTGAAAGGGTGAGTCTTTTTTGTAAAGATTGGCCAAAAGCTGAAATTTAGAGTAAAGTTATGAAAAAAACGGAACTTCCAATTTGAAGGGATTAGCTAAAAATGAAGCCAGGAAAATGTTTTGTTTAATACTTTTAAATAGATCTCTGAAATCTGTAAAACATTATTTGTTTCTCCTTTTCTTTTTTAAAAAATCAATAGTTTTATGTAGAAGATTAGGATAAAAGTCTAGTGTTCCGATCTTTAATTCTTTGGTTGCCGGAAAGAGGAATTTCATCACAGGAATGGAAAGCATCACGGCAAAAGGCAGTAAAAGTATTCCCGGGCCATTATTTTCTGCCGGATCTTTTTTTAGAAAAAGAACAAAAGCGGCAACAGATAAGGCTGCTAATAATGTGATAAGTATTTTCTTCATAAGATAATCAGCTTTTCAAATATAATGAATTTTAGACTGTTTTCTGATGAAAATGCCTATTGTTTTTCTTCAAAACTGCACAGTTTTGTAATTTCTGTTTTTCCGATAAGGGAATGGTCATATTTCAGGATTTCCGGTTCTTCCGGATCGAAGGTAATATCCTGAAGTTTTTTTGCAGCAGGGAAAAATTCCAGCCAGCCTACCGCATGATCTGCCATCATTTTTACGGATGAATCTTCGGAAATATCATTGGTTACATACAGTTCAACGGTGATTTTTTCAGATGTGACCTCTTCTATCCGGATTTTAACATCTTTGAAAGTTTTCAGAGCAGAAACATTGCTGGATTTCACCAAAGCTGCGATTAGTTCTTCGCACGATTTGAATGTGTCTTCTTTTTGAACAGGTGCTTTCTTTTGGGCAGGCTGGGCTTTAACAACAGTTGCTTTGGGTACTGAAGCTGTCTGCTCCTGTTTCTTTTCGCATGACAAAGAAAGAAAAGCTGCTACGGTGAAGATCAGAATTGTATAGATTTTCATTGAGGTTTGAAAAGGTTTAAAGGTCATAAGTTTTATTGTTTCTCAATCTTATATTCTTTCTGTTCCCCGACTATTGATTCCATAAGGCTTCCTTTAAGTATTAATTGATCTGTCTTTGTGATGGTCAGGGATTTTCCTGTGGATGGATCTTTTAATTTTAGCTCTTTGGGGGATTGGCTGAGCACTTCCAGATTTTTTTGAAGGATTTCAACATAAGAGTCAATGACAAAAATGGCTTTTTTATTGTGAATATCCAGTTTGATCTGGCCCCATGCCCGTGGATCGGCAGATTCATCTTTTAATCTCAGAAACGTTCCAAAATATTTTCCGTTCCAGGTGAAAGAAGGGGTGGTTTGCTGTGAAACAGCTTTATCTGAATTGATTTCCTGCTGTTTTTCCGAAATTTGTTTTTCAGGAATAATTTTCTCTGCTTCAGAAATCGGAGCGGATTTCTGTTTGTTTTTGGAATCATTAGTTTCCTTGCAGGAAATGATAGATACCACCAGGAGAAATAATAGAGTTCTCAGTGTTCTTTTCATGGTTTTTAATTGCAGAGTTCAAGAATCAGGGGTGTTTTACCTCCGTTTTCACGGATCAGCAGAAAATCTTTTCCGGTAAATTCAAGACGTTTTGTTTTCGTATATATATCAGGAAATAGAGAATACATTTTATTTCTTATTGGTTGGATGTTTTACTGATTACGAAACGATAGTTGGAAGATGGCTTCATTGTATAAAGTTCTGTATCATAATATTGATTGGTTAGAATGATGGGAACTATGTTTTGTTTTCCGTTTTTAAATGTAATAAATTTATTGATTTCAACTGTATCTTCAACAGGTGCTACATCTAAAATGATTTTTTTTACCAGTTTTTCTTTATCAAAATAGTACAACCTGTATCCATAGATGCCGGATTCATCTTCTTCCTGAATTAAAAGTATGTTCTCATACCCATCAGTAAATATAAAAGGAGTAAGCACGTAGGCATCCGATACAATAAAATCAATTTCTTTATTGTTGATATACATTTTTTTTCCACCGATATTTTTAGATTCATCTAAATAACTCTTTAACTGTAGTGTTAATCTGTTTTTCTGATAAATTCCCTCAGCCTTGTTTATTGTATTCCATTTTTCGTAAATGAAATAGGCGTTATTCTGGCTTTCAGGTTGATCAGAATTTACTTTATTGATCTTTTTATCCTTTTTATTAGTATCGTTAACAGGCTTTATCGCATCAGAACCTGATGGTTGATGGGTTTCCGGCTTTGTTTCTTTGCAGGAAAAGAAAATAAAAAGTCCGACTATAAAAAGTATTTGCGTCTTTATCATTTTAGTGACAGAGTTCAAGAATTAATGGGAGTTTACCGCCGTTTTCTTTTATGAGGAGAAAATCATTACCCACAAATTCTAGTTTTTGTTTTTTCATGTTATATAAACCGATCCATTGGAGTTTTGCTTTCCCGTTGTTTTGAAGAATCAGTTTTCCAATAATCTTATCTTTGGAGATCTCCTCATCTACAATTTTTAGATATTCTTTATAATAGTTTTCCTGAGAAGATACACTTGCATATTTAAGAAGATATTCATTCTTATTGGATGATCTTTCTACCTTTAGATTGATGTAAATGGCATTGAAATCGTACAGGGATAGAAAACCTTCATTTTTATTGACACTCAGTTCTGTTAATTCATTCTGACAGATTACGGCCCACATTCCTTTTAAATCCGAGGGATAAGTTTTTGTTTCAATAATTGTTTTATTCCTATTATTGTTTGAATTTATTAAGTGTGCTGAACTATTTTTCTGTGTAGTATTATCTATAGGTTGAAAATTCCCCTTGAACTGATAAGAACCAATTTCTAATAAATATGAACTATTTTGTTCTGATAAAGTAGCTTTAGAGTCTACATATAATTGATGGATATCCTCATGGGTTTCAAAATAAAAATGACTATCCGAAAACGTTTTTTTTAATTGATCATATTTTAATATTTGAAATGTTAAATACTCTTCAGTAATTGACGGAAATAAAAAGATGAGGTTATTTTTATCATTGGCGAGAAGCTTAATTTCATCAATAGCATCTTTGGCTGCAATGTCATAAGAAAAATTGAAATCAGTATTAATTTTTTGACTATCAATTTCTAAAATTGAAGTTTCCTTTTCTAAATCTAAAGTTAAAAAGATGTTCTTCATTTCTGAAGTTTTTAACTCATAGGTTATATTTTCTGAGTTTTCTTTTATTTTAACTTTTTCAATTTTAACTTCTGAATAAATATTAGAAACAGTTCCTGTCTTTTTTATATCTATTTTAGGCACTTCTTTTTTACAGGAAGTGATATTGATGCCTATAATTAATAGGAATAACAAGGACAATACATTTTTTAGCAAATATTTACTATTCATTATTTTATAGCTCCATTATTTTATATTTCTTTTTTAAAACTCTTTTTTCAGTAGAGTTATTTCTTGTATATATATTAATATCAAAAGTTTCAGTAATAACAAAATCTTCAATGGTTTCTCCATCCATTTTTCCAATTTGTAATGAAGAAATAATCTTATTATTGTTGACAATTTTTAAAAAATAGCCTTCAATATCAGAATCGGTAAAAGCAAGAATTATGGGTTGTAAATTGTTAATTTTCGGAAGAAGAAAAAAGATAGATGGTTGCTCCTTGATACCATAGTTTTCAAGGATATCTTTATTCTCCAAAAAAGTGTAAGAAGGATACTTACCCTCACAATTCTTATTATCTTCGATACATGCTTTATAAGAAGTATCAAAGTCAAATGGTAAAGTACAAAATTTGCTGTTGTTAGTAATATAAGTCTGTTTTGTTTTCGAAAATTTTGATATATCTACATTCTTATTTTTTAATAGAATCTTACTAAATTTTTTAAACTCTGCTTGAACATCAGGCATAAGATTTTGTAAAATATCATCATTTTTTCCTTCAAGGTTTACTTTTTCTATTTCACCTAAGCTATTATAAACAAAGTTATATTTCTCATAATATGTATCAGATGGTTTTTCATTAATATAGGTTTCAACTTTGAATTTTACATTTACTGTTTGCTTATCTTGTGAAACGGTTTCTGGTGTGTATGTCATCGCACAACCTGATCCACAGCTTAGTACAAAAGAATTATCATTTATATTATTAATAACAGACGAAACTTGATTTTCTTGTTTGGCTCGGATTATACTTTTATCTGAATCATTTTTCTTACAACTGATTGTTATAAAAAATAAGCAAAGAATTAATTGTGAAAATTTACTGGTTTGCATTTTTTGAATTTATTAAAGCAAATTGTACTTTAAGACAAGCATAAACTATGTAAAATATTATTTAGTCTTTTGTAAAGGCATTTCATTATTGCCAGGATTTATAAAATATATTGGACTTCCTGAGATAAAGTAATTATTGTCTGTTTTTTCAATATAAATAATTCCCATGTCACCAGCAGATTCGTCATAATTAATTTTGATTTTTTCATTATCAATTTGTTCAGCTTTTAAATTAGAATAGTTATTTTTTGTTCTGTCTTCCGTAACATTTACCATAACGTCTTCTAAAGAATTTATAGTGATATTGAAAATTGTTTTTATATTATCTTTATTTGTAGCCTCAAAGTAATAGGATCCTTTCCAAACATTAGTATTATTCTGAACTACAGTATTGTTTTCTTTTGTAAATAATTTTTGTTTTACCAAAAGTGTTTTTCCAGAAGTATTGATTTTGTATTGCTCCCATTTTTCAACACTTGCTCCGGATTCATCTTCTGCAATATCTAATAAATAAATATTGTCTTTATCAATATAATAATATTTTGTTTTTACAGTTAAAGCCTCGGAATAGTTGAAAGATTGATATACAATAATAGAATCTGACAGCGTTTTATTTTTCTCAATATATAATGTTGCTTGATAACTTAAATCTGCATTATTTGTACTTATAGGAGATGAGTTTTTAATGAATAACTCTATTCCCGAAGACAGTTTTCCAATATGGATCTTTTTATTGATAGAGTTTAGCTGGTCATAGTCAAATTTGATTTTTGATAATGCACATTTTGAATCATCTTCTTTAATCTGCTTTTCAGATCTATCAAAAAATGTAGTGCTTAGTTTACATGAAGAATCAATAGAATTCACAAAACTTAAATTAGAAATTAAAACGTCACCATTCCAAATTTTGCCAATAAAGAGCTCATTAGATATAGTTGTTTTTGATATGTTTTCCTGTGTTTTTTTACAGGAGAATAGGCATAGAATGGCAATTATATAAAATATTTGTTTCTTCATCATTTTAGTGACATAGTTCAAGAATTAACAGGAATTTACCGCCATTTTCTTTTATGAGGAGAAAATCGTTACCCACAAATTCTAGTTTTTGTTTTTTCATGTTGTATAAACCGATCCATTGGAGCTTTGCCTTCCGGATTATGGAGATAGGCTTTAATTTTGAAGGTGTATGTATACCTGTCTTGTTATTCTGATATAGTTTCATTTAAGTCAAGCTGTTTAAGAAGAATTTTTTTAGAAATTTCTTTTTTTATCCATTCTTCTTCTCCTGTTTTTGCACTCGTTCCTAAGGTTGCAATAAATATTTTTTCGATATAAAAGTCATTATTTTTAAAAAGAACAGGAATAACAACTTTTCTGAATATATTTTGATATTGATCAGTAAAACTCAAGATTAAATTGAAAGCTTGATTGTTTTTCGTTTTCGTTTTAATATCTATAAAATCACAAACAAAGTTTTTGTTAAAAAAAGATTTATTATTAGATTTTGCTTCAACATTATAACCTTCCGTTTTTTTCTCTACAATAATTATATCCTGATAATTATTGTTATTAAAATTTACTTTAAAGCTCTTAGTTTGGCCTAACTCATTTGAACCACTATTTGAAAGAGAAATTGTATCTTCTTCCATACTTTCTTTTGACTTTAAAAAGTATTTTTTACATTCTGGCAAGTCACAGCCTAAAAGCATTGTTGTTTTACCGTTAAAGAGTGATATATATGATCCTCCATTAATTTGTAAGTCATATTTTTTTCCTTTGTATGAATAATTACTTACATCAATATTACAGGGTGTAATCGGATATGAAAAATGCCATTCATTTTCGGTGATAGATGTAGCTAAACTCATTATTTTATCTACATCATCATTATTCAGAGACCATGCTTTATCTTTTTTATTTAATGTTTCTCCTGTTGAATATTGTCCTTTACATTTTGCAAAGTAAGTTGTCACTTGAGTCTTTTTATTTTCATTCTTATCCTGTCCCTTACAAGATAAGATAACTGACAATAATAAATATAAAATTGTAATATTTTTCATTATTTTAAATAATCTTTAATGGCATTATAAACAATCTGTCCTTCACCTGCTTCTTTTGCTGCTAAATGCTCATGACAATCAATTTTACTTGTATCTAAGTTATAGTAACTTAAAAGTGCGATGACAAGACATGCTACAGATTTTGCTTGTTCTTCAGTTAAGTTCTCCCAGCCTGCAACTGGATTTTGTCCCTTTAATCCTAATGTAGGTTTACCATTTTTATCTATTGCAAAACCAACTACTTCAATTCCTACGGATTTTGAATTCCATCCAGCACAATGCCAAGTCACTTTTGATAAATTAGCTGTTTGAATAATTACACCATCTTTCCCAACAATAAAATGTGTCCCATAATAATCTATACCTCCTTTTTTATTTTTTCTCCCACCTTTAAAAGCATTGATACAAGCTTGGGTTGTTCCACCGGCAGTTCTATGTAAGATTATTTTTTGAACACTTGTTTTTGGGTCTTTAAAAGTTCCATGTTCAATTACAGCAACATGATTTTTCATAACTCTTGAATGTTCTATAAAACCATTATTTACATTGAATGCTGTAGTACAAATACAGTCTTCTAAGTCACTTGGGCAAAGTTCATTCTTGCTTGATTTTTCCTTTTTATTTAGATTACAGCAGTTTTGAGGATATTGAAAAACTGTTTTTAATGCATTTATAGCATTAACCCGTTGATTATAGCCATTGATTGAGGATGATTTGGTTGCATTAGGCTTATTAACCATTCTGGAAGTATCAAAAACACTATCTTTATCAGCAAATGGATTAATATTTCCTTTATCATTATATTTCCAATACCATCCGCTTGACATGGCTGCTATTTCAATATTTGTAGAAACTAATTTAGGATTTTTTACAACATCATATCCGGAATTATCTTTAAATTTTTGATAATTTCCCTGTAATGTTAAATGAATAAACCCTCTACCTCTATATGGATCATAAGAATATTCTTGATTTATTTTCCCTTCTACACTTTTCATAAAAGCACCTGTTTCATGATAACATTGTCCTAAGAAGTGTATTTTTCTAATACAAGAAGTTATTTCATAATTTTCAAAAGTTTTGTTTAATACTTCAGCAAACTTTTCATATGATTTATCATTAAATTGTTCATGTCCACCTGTAAATAAATTGTCTTTGTTCCATTTATAGAAATTTTCTCCAGCTTCATCAAAGGTTGCTTTTCGCATTGCAATTACCATTTCTTTTAATTCCTTGGGATTAATTGCTCTATCACAAAAACATGTACAATTATCCGTCTTTTTTTCCAATTTCGGTTCTTTAATTACTGCGGGACTATTCCCTGGCGGGGGCGGAGCGGTAGGTCTTTGATCTTTTTTTATGGTGCCATTGCTTTCTCCCCAGTCCCAAAGCTCATTCCACCAGTCAATCACTTGGTGTGCTATGTCTTTTTCTTCTTTTTTAGACTTTGGTTTGTTCTCTGCAGGAGAGTCCTTAGCTTTGGACTGTTCTTTCGGAGAGACCGGTTTGGGGCTGGGTTTGCTACTCGGGAGATCAAGGATGATAGGATTTTTTACACTTTTATTCTCCGTAGCATGCTTTTTATGGGAATAGTATTCTACCGTTACATAAAACTCCAGTTCTTTAGGATCGGTTTCACCTTCCATAGCCTTCTTCATTAAGGCTTTGGTGAGCATAAATTCTACTCTGGCAATTCCGTTTTTTACTTTTTCTTTTTTGCTATCTATGGGTAAGTTTTTTGCATTATGACCTGAACCTTTGGCGTCATCTTCCCAAAGAGTAAATTGAAGATACTGGCCTTCCAGATTCATGCATTTGGCTTCTGCGACCAGTTTTTCCGTGAAGCTGAAAACAGTTCCGGGAGTATCGTCTATGTATTTTAATTCAACTTTATTGATTCTGGGAACATCGCTGGGTTGTGGCTGTATTTCCAGTGCCATTGGAGCTCTGCCTTCCGGATTATGAAGATAGGCCTCAATCCTGAAGGTATCTTTGTAAGCTGTTGTGTTAAAGGTAAAGCTGCTTACTCCTTTTTTCTTGATATTGGTAGGAACAAATTTCCCATTTACCTTTTTAAAAAGATGCCAGGTAACGAGTGCCGGATTTCTTTTCTCCAATGGAGTGGCAGGATACCATTCATCAATTTTATAAGTAACCCGTTCTCCTACTTTTGGTTTTGTATTTCCCGATATTTTATAAATTCCTTGTTTAGACATGGCCGAAAAGTTTTTGATTAGTAGGCGTCTGGTTCAGTGTCCTGCATTTCCTTCTGGAATTCCTTGAAATTCATGAAGGGATTGATATGATGCTGCTCCTGGGGATCTGCTTTTTTTACATTCTGCTGAGTCATCGCTGCGGTTTGTCCATGTTCCATGATGGTGATCTTTCCGCCTGTGGAGCACATAAGTTCTGAGACTTCAGTAACGCAGCTTTTGTCCATTACCTTTACTTTTTCATAGGTTTTCTGCCATTTTCCTGCGGGAGCGTAAGCGCAGGGAAGATACCCTCCAGATGAAGGTTTCAGTTTGCATCTTCCGAAACTTGGCCCCGAGGGATTGAACTGAAGATCATCTTCAGTTACGGCCAGATAATCGGCTTGACCTTTTTCATTATTCCAATAATGTTTCTGGTGAGAGGTTACTTTAAATTGTGGAAACTGATCGCCCTGATTACATTGAGCTTTTCCTTTCTGTATGACGAGATGTTTTCCGTCATGTGGTGATGCGGATCCGGACATATTTTGCGTTTTTATTGGTGTTGTTTCAAAGATAGTAAATTATTTTAATTGCTTTTCCAGTGTAAATACTTCTTTTTCAGTTATATTTCCGATCTGGATTTCAAAATTTCCGGTGATTTTCTGAACTTCCAGATCAGTCCGATTGATATAATATTCCGCTTCATGGTGGCAGGCTACGGAATATCCATTAAAAGGTGATGATTCCTGATATTCATGGTTTTTGTCATAAAGCTGATCAAGGTTTCTGTAATCACAGGAAGTTCCTTTCTGAACGATTTTCAGTATTTCATTATCGGTTGTATCCGGTTCTCTGGGTAAAATCCGGTTATACAGTTCGAAACGGATTGGGGAAGCATTGGTCAGCCATGGAAGAAATTCATGATAAATCCCGGAATCTGTCCAGCTTTCATATTGGGCATTATAAAATGAACCGAACAGAAATTGCATAGGTAATGTATTCCGGATATCTGTCAAGATTTGTTTTTTATCTTCAGTTTTCTTTTTCAGCTGATCAATATAAGAGGCGGACCATTCATCGGTAAAGTATTTTTTTAATGCCTCAAGCTCATCTTTAACAACCGTTTCCGGATGGTGGAATGCTGCATCTGTAAGTTTTCCTGTTTCATTAATTCTAATTTCTAAAGGAAACATAATTGCTGCACAGGCTTTGGCAAGGCTGGAAATTTTACTGTCTGATTCGTAGCCGTTTTTTATGGAACCGAATTGCTGGACTGAAAAATGATGCTGGTCTTTTTCATGTCTCAGATACTTCAGTTCTGTCCGATACAGATAATTGGTCAGAAGGGTATTATCCTGATATTTTTGATGTCTGACTGTATAGCTGCCCTCAATCAAAGGAATTTTAAACGGGATTTTCCCGTGAGGCGGATGATAATAGAGGCTGTCACCATTTTTATTGATCTTTTTATTGAGCTTTTTTATTTCATCACCAAAGGGAATATGGAGAAGAGTACCGGTTTTCAGTTTTACAGGATCTACAAGCCGATCATACAATGCACAATGGGCATTATGAAAATCTTTGATATATTTCGGGTTCTCTACTTTCAGATCAGAAGCAATCTTCTCTAAGGTATCGCCCGGAAGTGTCATGTAGGTGATCATGTGATTGTGTGTTTTTAACGATTAATAAGTTGACCGTTATAGTTCCAGACAACGGGATTTATTTATCAGGATGTAATTTATAAAAAATTTCATAAAAAAAACTTTCAAATCACGTGAAAGGTTTATTAATAAAGCAATTATCCCTGAAAACAGGGAGTAATTTTATACATTGAATCTACTTAATTTGGAGAGAAATTTTCTTTATTTTGATTTATTTCCCCAATGTAATTTCATCTTCCACTTGAAAAAACGAATGGATACAAAAAAACCTCTCAGTTGCCTGAAAGGTTTTGTGTTATATGTTTAATATTCGCTTATAATCCAAACTGCTTTGCAAACAGATCCGGGAAAACTCCCAGAAGGATAATGGATACAATAACGAATACCGCTACAATATTATAAGTAACTGTTACTTTTTCTGAAGACTTGAATGTTGATTCTTTAAAGAAGAACATCGCAATGATCATTCTTAAATAGTAAGCAATGGAAAGGGCGGACCCCAAAACAGCTACCAACACTAAGAAAACTCCGTGCTTTGAATTCATCGCCTGGGAGAATAAAGCAAATTTACCCATGAAACCTGCAGTTAAAGGAACTCCGGCCATTGAAAGCATAGAGATTGCTGCTGCTGTTGCCAGTAAAGGCTCAGTTTTAGCAAGACCCTTGAATGCTCCGAATGAAGTTTCTCTTTTCAGTTTTTCTACCCAGATCAGGCACATGAAAACTCCTACTGTAGATAGTGAATAAGCAAATAAATAAAATGCTAAGTTATAAGTAGAAAGGCTTGTCATACCGAAGAATACCAATCCGATATATCCTGCATGGGAAACAGAAGAGTAAGCAAGCATTCTTTTTGCGTTCGTTTGTGCAAGACCCATAACGTTGGCCAAAAGTAAAGTGATGATTAAGAATACCCCCAATACATTGATCCAGTCCTGGGTAACTCCTGCAAAACCAATCGTCATTAATCTGAACAGAGCAAAGAATCCGGAGATTTTCACCACACTCGCCATAAAGGCTGTAATCAGGGAAGGGGCACCTACATATACGTCAGGGCTCCACATATGGAAAGGGGCTAATGCTACTTTGAATGCCAGTGCGCAAAGGATAAGCAATACCCCTAGGATGAACATAACATTGGTTGTATTAGCTATTCCAAATTCATGGATCTTATATAAATCAAAACTTCCGGTACTTCCGTAGATGAATGCAATACCGAACAGTAAAAAACCTGTTGCGAATGCACCCATTAAGAAATACTTAATTGAAGCTTCGTTGGATCTTAAATCAGTTTTGTTGGCTCCGGCCATTACATATAATGGGATAGAAAGAATTTCAACACCTAAGAACATGGTTACTAAGTTCTGGTATCCGAAAAGAACAATTCCTCCAACTAATGCAAAAAGCATCAGGGCATATAATTCCGACTGGTGGCTTCTGTGGTTGCTGAATGCAAAACCTCCGAGAAAGAATAACAATAAGGTGGTTACAATTGATATTTTAGTGAACAAAGCTGTATTAGCCGTATATTCATACATATGTCTGTACTTTTCGAAGAAAGCACATTCTGGCATGAAACTTACGTACAATGCGATGATCAATCCCAAAATCCCAATGTATCTTGCGAATTTTCCCTGTTCAAAAACTCCCGAAAATAACGCAACAACTGCCGTTAGGAAAACAATAATTAAAACACTCATAATATAGATTTGAGAGGCGAGATTTAAGTTTAAAGGCTTAAAAGTTTAGAGTTTCCGGTTCAGAACCTTCCGTCTCTTATCTCTTTGTCTTTTACCTTTAGTCTTCTCTGATCTCTTATTTTTTAATTTTTAAATCTTTTAATTTTTTTAGTTAGCCATCGCTGTGTAGATAAACTTCACCGAACTGCCTACCATATCGATCACCGGCTGTGGATAAATACCCAATAGGATCACGAAAACCGCTAAACTTGCCAATACAGAGAATTCTACACCGGAAAGATCTTTTGCTGTGCTTAGAACTGCTTCATCACCTTCACCGAACATGGCTTTTCCGTAGAATCTCAACAGGTATACCGCACAAAGAATTATCGTAAGACCAGCAATCACTGCTGCCAATCCGTTGAAATCATATACTGCTTTTAACAGGATAAATTCTCCGATGAATCCATTGGTCAACGGAACTCCCATTGATCCCAGGATAATGATCAGGAATAACACGGCAAATTTTGGAGCTACTTTTGCTAAGCCTCCCATTTGTCTGATATCTCTTGACTTAAATCTCTTATATAAAATATCACAACAGTAAAACAATCCTACTACGTTGATACCGTGAGCAAAAGTCTGAACCAAAGCACCTTCAGCACCTTCAATATTGAATGTTCCTCTTAAAGTAATCACTGCTGAAGCGAAGATTCCCGCTACCATTAATCCAACGTGAGAGAAAGAAGAATAAGCAATAATTCTCTTCATATCGGTCTGGATGATCGCGATAAGTGCACCGTGAACAATTCCCACAATAGCAAGGATGATTACAATCTGTCCTGAGATCCCTGCAATTGGAAGTGGAGTGATTGGAAGTAAATAACGCATTACTCCGTACACCGCCATCTTAAGCATGATCCCTGATAACAACATCGATCCCTGAGTAGGAGAGTAGGTATAGGTATCAGGCTGCCAGGTATGGAAAGGGAATACCGGTAATTTCACTGCGAAGGCAAAGAAAATGAACCAGAATACCACCGTCTGCTGTGTTTCGTTAAGCTGAGCATTATACAGGTCTGTAAGTTCGAATGATGCAGAGTGGTTGTACACATAGATCAATCCTGCCAGCATGAATAATGAACCAACGAATGTATAAACGAAGAATTTCGTAGTGAATTCAAATCTTTTATTTTCCTGACCCCAAAGTCCGGCAATGAACCAGATCGGAATTAAGGTTACCTCCCAGAAAATGTAGAACAATAGTCCGTCTAAAGAAGTGAACACTCCTACAAGACCAAACTGCATTAACAGAATCAGACCGTAGAATGTATTTCTGTAGTTTACATTTTCATTGAAAGATGATAAAATAATGATTGGCGCTAAAATGTTCGTCAATAATAAAAGCAGCATGCTCATTCCGTCAATTCCGAAATGCAGAGTGCTTTTTATGAATTGAGACCACGGGTAATTGATTTCATGCTGCAATACACTGTCTACGGTTGGATTAAAATCGAAATCCGAAATAATGTAGAATGTTACAAGCATCTGGATCAATGCAATTCCCAGCGCCAAATATTTGCTGGAATTATTCTTCCAGGCAAAAACTAATCCCGAACCTACAAGAGGTAATAGTAATAATGTTAATAATAAACCAGACATTATTGTAATATAAAGTTAACAATCAGTATAATTCCCACAGCTAAAGACATGATAAGGATATAAGTCTCTACATTTCCGTTCTGGATGCGCTTCATTGCTTTTCCGCTGTCTTCAGCGCCTTCGCCTACGAAGTCTACAAAACGGTCTAAGATCCCTTTATCAAACATCTTTCCTCCGCGTCCTAATCCTTCAACAGTTTTTACAATCAATGCATTGTAAAGTTCGTCTACATATAGTTTTTTAGCAGAAAGCTTTTCCCATCCGGTATAGCTTTCTTCTGCAAGAGCCATTTTTTTCTTTTTCACGTAGGTGTTTCTTACGATAAACCATACGGAGAAGAACATTAGTACTGTTGCTGCTAATAAGATCATTTCAGTATTGAAAGGTACTCCGGAAAGAGTAGCTTCCATCTGCTTGAAGCTTTGCTCGGTAAGAACCGGTTTAAGCCATTCCATCAGCTTGGCATAATGTCCGTGACCGATGAAGTGTGGAAGGTTAATGAAACCTCCAAGTACAGAAAGGATAGCCAATACGATCAATGGTAATGTCATATTAGACGGGCTTTCATGTAAGTGGTGCTTCTGCTCTTCAGTACCTCTGAATTCTCCATGGAAAGTCAGATAGTACAGTCTGAACATATAGGTTGCTGTTATTGCTGCTAAAATAAATAAGAGTACCCAATACATTGGGTTTTTAGCGAAAGCAGCGACTAAAATTTCGTCTTTGGAGATCATCCCTGATAATAAAGGGAAACCTGAAATGGCTAATGTTCCGATAAGGAAAGTAGCGTGAGTAAGAGGAATGTATTTTTTTAGACCTCCCATGAAACGCATATCCTGTTCGTTGCTCATCGCATGGATCACAGAACCTGCTCCTAAGAACAATAAAGCTTTAAAGAATGCGTGAGTCATTACGTGGAACATCGCTGTGGTATAAGCTCCAAGACCTAAAGCGATGAACATAAATCCAAGCTGTGAAACGGTAGAGTAAGCTAATACTTTTTTGATGTCGTTCTGACGTAGCGCATAGAATCCGGCTAAAGCAGCCGTTAAGAATCCGATGAATAAAATTCCTCCCTGTACTGTAGGTGCTAAAGTAAATAAGAAATTAGATCTTACTACTAAATAGATACCTGCCGTAACCATGGTTGCTGCGTGGATTAACGCGGAAACAGGAGTTGGTCCGGCCATCGCATCCGGTAACCATGTATATAAAGGAACCTGAGCCGATTTACCGGTTGCACCGATGAATAAACTCGCTGTAATAAAGATAATTACTGTTCCGTCCAATTCAAATTTTGAAGAGTTCTGAGCTACCGTAAGATAATCTACAGCATTCGTCTGAGAAGCAATCATAAAAATACCGATCAGTAACGCAAGGTCACCAATTCTGTTCATGATGAAAGCTTTTCTTGCCGCTTTACCGTATTCCTCGTTGGTATACCAGAATCCGATCAGTAGATAAGAACAAAGACCTACACCTTCCCATCCAATGAAAAGAATAAGGTAGTTGCTTCCCATTACCAAAAGTAACATCGAGAAGATGAAAAGATTCAGATAAGTAAAGAACTTATAGAATCCTTTATCGTGGCTCATATATCCGATAGAGTATAAGTGGATCAGGGAACCGATACCTGTGATGATCATGACCATCATTAAAGAAAGCTGGTCGATCTGGAATCCGAAATTAATCTGAACCCCGTTTACTCTGAACCATTCAAAAGCTCTTACGATTACCGGCTGGCTTTCAGAATTGAAATTCATGAAAAGACTTACAGCAATACAGAATGATCCGAAAACCATGGCTGTTGCCAAAGAACCCACCACTATTTTTGGAAGATTTTTCCCGAATAAACCGTTAATAAGAAACCCTAAAAGTGGTAAAAGTACTATTGCATACACTAAATTTTCCATTCCTTATCCTCTTAATTTATTAAATATACTTACATCTACAGAACGGGTATTTCTATACAGCATAGCAATAATTGCAAGACCTACCGCAACTTCTGCGGCAGCCACTACCATAATGAAGAAAACTAAAAGCTGTCCGTCTCCGTTTCCTTTATACGCTGAAAAAGCAGCCAATAAAAGGTTTACAGAATTCAGCATAAGCTCTACACAGCCCAAAATAACAATAGCATTTTTTCTCAAAAGTACTCCAAGCACTCCCAGACAGAATAATACTGAACAAAGAATGATGAAATAATTCAGAGGGATGCTTTGTATAAATGTATTTACTTCTCCCATAATTTTATAAATCTTTTTTACCGATTAATACCGCACCTACAATACCTGCCAAAATCAGGATAGAAGCAAGTTCAAACGGTAAAACATATTCATTAAACAAAAGTCTGCCCAGATTTTTCGTAAGACCAATCCCTTTATCTACATTTTCAAGTACAATATGGTTGTCGCTTACTCCTCTGAATACACCTAAAACTCCAATTAACAGAAGACCTGCCGTAAAAACTCCAACAAATTTTAAAGTATTGTTCTTCTTACTTTCGTCTTGTTTATTAAGGTTAAGCATCATCAGGATATAAAGGAATAATACCATGATGGCACCGGCGTACACTATAATCTGAATGATTGCCAGAAACTGTGCATTCAGAAGAATGTACATTCCCGCAATGGAAAACATCGTAACAATTAATGACAGAATAGCATAGAGAGGATTTCTTGCAAACACGAAATATACCGCACTTGCCACTGCTAAAAACGCCACCAAGAAAAATAAAAACTGATCCATTATTTTACCGCATTTTTTTGTTTCTCGGATTGTCTGGTCGTGATGTCAATCCTTTCATTTATTTTTTCAACTAATTTATCTTTTCCGTAAATGAAAGAACCTCTGTTGGTTTCCACATCCACCAGTCTGTCGGTAAGATAGATGGCAGATTTCGGACAAGCTTCTTCACACATACCGCAGAAGATACATCTCAGCATATTGATTTCATATACTGATGCATATTTCTCCTCTCTGTAAAGACCTTTTTCTTCTTTTGTTCTTTCTGCAGCAGTCATGGTAATGGCTTCTGCAGGACAGGCTACGGCACAAAGTCCACAGGCTGTACATCTTTCTCTGCCTTCCTCGTCTCTTTTCAGAACGTGCTGGCCTCTCCAGATGGAAGCTCTCGGTTTCTTTACTTCCGGATACGAATATACTGCGGGAGCACCTTTTATCACGGTTCTTACAGCATGCTTAAATGTAATCCCCATTCCTGTAAAGATCGCAGGAAGGTAGATTTTTTCAGCAAGGGTCATTTCTTTATTGGAAACAACTTTTGATCTGTTAGTTAATTTCATTATATAATTTGAAATTTGAAGTTTGAGATTTGAAATGTATTGAAAATTTTATCTCTCAAACCCTTAATTATTAATTATTATTTCTTTTAAATTTATTTCCGTTGTGTTCTGTCATTTTCAGATAACTGATAAATCCTGACAGTTTTTTAGACAAAGATATTGTTTGGCTTTTTAAAAAATTAAAAACTTCTTCATCTAAATAATTTCGGTCAAAAGCTCTGATCAATTGAGAACGAACTTCTCCTGCAGAACCTTTAGACATGGTAAGAAAGTTTATCAATTCTTTATTACCTTCTCTTTCAAACCCTTCGGCTATATTATCCATAATTGATGCAGATGATCTGTCAATCTGGTTTTTATCATGGTTTAGAAATTTGGGATTCAGCAAACATTCTTTTTGAATCAACTGGCAAAGACTTCTTGACTGCTGCCATATTTCCAAATCTTCAAAATTATTTATCGTTGCCATATTTGATATTTGAAATTATTACTCTTAAAATTACTAATTTAAAGTCATTTCGCTGAATCTCAAATTTCAAACATCAAATCTCAAATTTACTGGAACGCTAAAATTACAGCACCTGTAACTAATAGGTTTACTAATGCCATAGGAATAAGAGTTTTCCATCCTAAGTGCATTAACTGGTCATATCTGAATCTAGGAAGCGTCCATCTGATCCACATGAAGATCAGGATTCCGATTACTGTTTTCGTTAAGAAAGCAACAATACTTAAGATTCCTGCAGCATTTTCTCCCCAGTTCTGAGTTACCCATTCAATTCCAGGATAGTTGTAACCTCCGAAGAAAAGAACAACCATGAATGCATTGGAAATAAACATGTTCACGTATTCACCGAACATATAAAGTCCCAGTTTCATGGAAGAGTATTCTGTAGAGTATCCTGTTACCAATTCAGATTCACATTCAGGTAAATCGAAAGGGTGTCTGTTGGTTTCTGCTAAAGCAGCTACAAAGAAAACAAGGAAGGCAATCGGCTGATAGAAAATATTCCAGTTCATCCCGGAACCCCAGGGAATAATTCCCCATAATTTTCCGCCAGTCTGGCTTTCTGTAATTTCTTTTAAATCTAAACTTCCTGTCATCATAATGATAGAAAGAAGGGCTAATCCCATCGCTAATTCATAAGAAATCATCTGTGAAGAAGCACGGATAGCACCCAGTAATGAATATTTGTTATTCGAAGCCCAACCTCCGATCATGATTCCGTATACTCCGATAGAAGCCATTCCGATGATGAAAAGAACTCCCACGTCAATATTCGCAACCTGAAGATCAAAAGAAGTACCTGCAATATTTAAACTTTTACCCCAAGGAATAACCGCCCCAGTGATTAATGAAATAAACATTACTAAAGCTGGTCCCAATACGAAAAGGAATTTTTCAGCATTGGCAGGCGTAAAGTCTTCCTTAAAGAAGAATTTTCCACCGTCAGCAAGAGGCTGCAGCAATCCGAAAGGTCCTGCTCTGTTAGGACCAATTCTATCCTGCATAATAGAGGCTACTTTTCTTTCTGCCCAGGTAGAGTAGGCTGCTATTGTCAGAGACAGTAGGAAAAGCGCTAGTACAAGTATAAGTTTAAATGTTAGTAAATCCATTTTTTATTTATTTAGATATTAGATGTCAGATGCTATATATCAGATTTAAAATCTGTTGTCTGTTGTCTGAAATCTTACGTCTTAAAGATTAAAATTTATTTTTCGTCTTTTTCACTGATTTCCTTAGCCATCGGATTGTCTAAAACTCTTAGTTCATCCTTAGGTTTTTCGTAGTGGTTCAATGAAATAACAGAATGTCTGTCGATATGCCTAGGTCCTTCAAGATTCCAGTCAGACAATTCTTTTCTTTCGAAACGGCAGGTATCGCAGATGAATTCTTCTACTTCACCCCACTGGTCTTTTCTGGCTGTAACTCTTACCACTTCATCACCTTTCATCCAAACAACAGCTTTTCCTGAACACTTATCACATTTACATGAAGCATTCATTGGTTTTGTAAACCATACTCTGCTTGCAAAACGGGCTGTTCTGTCTGTTAATGCTCCAACAGGACATACGTCAATAACGTTTCCGATGAAGTCATTATCCAAAGCTTTATTTAAATAGGTTGAAATTTCAGCATGATCTCCTCTGAAAAGAATTCCATGTTCTCTGGAATCGGTAAGCTGATTAGCGGTAAGAACGCATCTTGCACAAAGAATGCAACGGTTCATATTCAATTTGATGTTCGGACCAAGATCGTCAGCTTCGTAAGTATTTCTTTCGAATTCAGTTCTCGTGTTCTCTACACCGTGCTCATATCCTAAATCCTGAAGGTGGCATTCTCCGGCCTGGTCGCAGATAGGGCAATCCAGCGGGTGGTTTACCAATAGAAATTCGGTTACCGCTTTTCTTCCTTCCTGAGCCTTTTCGGAGGTAAGGTTTTTAACCTCCATTCCGTCCATTACATTGGTTCTGCAGCTGGCAACCAATTTAGGCATTGGGCGCGGATCTGCTTCAGATCCTTTAGAAACTTCCACAAGGCAGGTTCTGCATCTTCCTCCACTGGTTTCCAATTTGCTGTAGTAGCACATTGCAGGAGGTACAGATTTTCCGCCGATTTGTCTTGCAGCTTCCAGAATAGAAGTTCCAGGCAGTACTTCGGTGGTCTGTCCGTCTATCGTTATTTTGAATTTTTTAACCTCTTCGCTCATATTCTATGCTTTTCGCTTATGCTTTTAGGGCGTTAAGCTCTATTTTAATTATACTTCTTCGTGTTAAATGTATATCCTACTCCCGCAAGAACCTGTCCGAAAACAAAGTCCTGTCTTGCTTTATCAGGTTTATTATTTAATGTAGTTTTAATATCCCACATATTAATATATCCTGCTTTGGCTTCTGCTCTGATCATCCAGTTTTTCCAGAAAACCAGGTTAAGACTGGATCTTAAATCGGCTCCCATACCTGCAACGTGAAAACGGTCACTTCTTTCATTTCCAAAAAGCTTTATATTACTTTTCGGGAACATCACTCCGAGCCCGGCTCCGTAAGACCATACCAGATCTATATTTTTCTTATGAATAAGGTTTTTATATTTTTCTAAACCTAAATTCTCATAATTAAGTCCATCTGTATGTTCAAAGGTAAGAAACTGAGAGTCTGATAAGTCCACTTGTCCGTTCTGTACCATTCCTGCATATTTGGGATCTGAAATAGTTCCTGAAAAATCAACCGTCTGGTTCTGTTTCATTACATATTTCATGTGGTCTATTCCTAAAACAAGAGCCAGATCATCTTTTATAAAATATCCGAGTCTGAAATTATACTGGGTTACAGTAAACCAGCTTGGATCAATATAAACGATTCCGAACTTGGTAGGTTTATCCCTTGCCTGCACATTATTCAGCTGAAAATCATAACCGTTTCCTGAAAAATGGATGTCAGAATTACTGAAAGCTCCTCTGTTCCAACCGTAGAAAACGAATACCTGACCTTTTTTGCTCAAAGGTAAAGGCTTTTCTTTCTTTTCAGCTTTATATGGAGTTACCTCCAATTTATATTCTTTGTCTAATGTATCTTTTTTAATTTGCCCAAAAGCAAAGCCCGACATCATTAAGCCGACAACTAATAACTTCTTCATTTCTTTAGCTATGCATTTTTTTCAACAGCCGGGATAGGATCTGCATAATGTGCTAATCCATAGTTTTGTGTCTGAGCCAATTCAGGGTTTTTCACATGCCATTCAAATTCGTCTCTGAAGTGACGGATTGCCGCTGCAACCGGCCATGCTGCTGCATCACCTAACGGACATATCGTATTTCCTTCAATTTTTCTCTGGATATCCCAAAGAAGGTCAATGTCTTCCATTTTTCCTTCTCCTTTTTCTATCTTCTTCAGAATTTTGTGCATCCATCCTGTTCCTTCACGACACGGCGTACACTGTCCACAGCTTTCGTGATGATAAAATCTCGCTAACGTCATGGTATGTTCTACCACACACTGGTCTTCATCTAAAACAATAAAACCTCCTGAACCCATCATGGTTCCGGTAGCGAAACCACCGTCTGCCAATGACTCGTAGTTCATGTATCTTGGTTCTCCGTTTACCGTTCTCAGTAATAAGTTTGCCGGAACAATCGGAACGGAACTTCCTCCCGGGATACAGGCTTTTAATCTTTTCCCGTCTTTAATTCCGCCACAGTATTCATCAGAGTAAATGAACTCTTCTACGGTGATCGTCATATCAATTTCATACACTCCCGGTTTGTTGATATTTCCACAGGCAGAAATCAATTTTGTCCCTGTAGATCTTCCTACTCCGATTTTAGCGTATTCAGCACCTGTAATATCAATAATAGGAACGATAGCTGCAATAGATTCTACGTTGTTCACTACCGTTGGTCTTTCCCAAAGTCCCTTTACAGCCGGGAAAGGAGGTTTCAGTCTTGGATTTCCTCTTTTTCCTTCAAGGGATTCAAGCAATGCGGTTTCTTCACCACAGATGTAAGCTCCTCCTCCTCTCTGAACGTAGATTTCAAGATCGAATCCTGTTCCTAAAATATTTTTACCTAAGAATCCTGCTGCTTTGGCTTCTTCAATCGCTTCTTCTAAAATATCAGGAATCCATGAATATTCCCCACGGATGTAGATATAAGAAACGTTTGAGCCTAAACAGTAAGATGAAATAAGCATTCCTTCAATCAAAAGGTGAGGAAGGAATTCCATCAAATATCTGTCCTTGAATGTTCCGGGCTCAGATTCATCTGCGTTCACCACAAGGTGTCTTGGAACGCCTTCTGGTTTTGCCAGAAAGCTCCATTTCATTCCTGTTGGGAACCCGGCTCCACCACGTCCTCTCAATCCTGAAGTTTTTACTTCTTCAAGAATTTCATCAGGAGTCATTTTCAAGGCCTTTTCAGCTGCTGTGTACCCTCCCTGCTTACGGTAAGTTTCAAAGTAGCGGATGCCTTCTATATGTGCGTCTTTAAGTAAAAGTTTTTTACTCATTGTTATTTGCTTATTGCAATTGGCTTTTGGCTTCTTGCATTAATTATTATTAAACGTTAAGTGAATAATTTAAAATCTAAAAATTAGAATTTAAAATTTCTATTAGTCTAAAGCAATCTGTCCCTGTCTGCAAAGATCAAGGATTTCGTCTACTTTTTCTATCGTTAAATTTTCATGAAAGAATTTTCCAAGCTGCAGCATTGGTGCATATCCGCATGCTCCAAGACATTCTGCCGGTTTCAGGGTGAACATCCCGTCTTCAGTAGTTTCACCGTCTTTGATGTTCAGTTTGGTTCTGATATGGTCCAGAATTTTTTCGCTTCCACATACCATGCAAGGTCCTGTACGGCATACTTCCAATACATATTTTCCTACCGGTTTCATGTTGAACATCGTATAGAAAGTAGCCACTTCATATACTTCAATCGGCTTGATACTTAGTAATCCGGCAACATAATCCATTACAGGAACGTCCAGCCATCCTCCGAATTCTTTCTGTGCTAAATGCAGAACAGGAAGAAGAGCAGATTTTTGTCTTCCTTCAGGATATCTTGCGATAATTTTGTGTACCTGTGCTAAACTTTCCGGTTTAAAAGCTATTGTTTCGCTCATTTTTTATCTAAGATTTCAGATGTCAGATTTCAGACATCAGATTTTAAATTTATATGTAAAGCTAAGTGTCTAGCATCTGAAAATCAGATATCTGACATCTTATTTTTTATGCGTCTAATTCTCCCGCAATAATATTCATACTACACATCGTTACAATGGCATCTGAAATTACAGAGCCAGTAATCATTTCAGGATATGCCTGATAGTAGATAAAACAAGGTCTTCTGAAGTGAAGTCGGTAAGGGCTTCTTCCTCCGTCACTCACTAAATAGAAACCTAACTCTCCGTTTCCACCTTCTACAGCATGGTAAACTTCTCCTTTTGGTACATCTGTTTCTCCCATGACAATTTTGAAGTGGTAGATCAGTGCTTCCATTTTCTGATATACATCTGCCTTTTCAGGAAGATAGAAGTCCGGAACGTCTGCGTGGAACGGACCTTCCGGAAGGTTTTCGTATGCTTGTTTGATAATTTTAAGGGATTCCCAGATTTCCTGCTGACGAACCATGAAACGGTCGTAAGTATCTCCTGAAGTTCCTACAGGAATAATGAAGTCGAAATCTTCGTAGGAAGAATAAGGCTGTGCAACTCTTACATCGTAGTCTACACCTGCTGCACGTAGGTTAGGACCTGTGAATCCGTAGCTTAATGCTCTTTCTGCAGAGATCGCTCCGGCACCAATCGTTCTGTCCATAAAAATTCTGTTTCTTTCTAATAAAGTACAGAATTCTTTAAATCTTGGCGGGAAGGTTTTTAAGAAGTCTTGTAATAACTCATGGAATTTCGGGGTGAAATCTCTTTCAAAACCTCCAATTCTTCCCATATTGGTGGTCATTCTGGCACCGCAGATCTGTTCGTACATATCGTAGATACGCTCTCTTTCGATGAACATATAGGTAAGACCTGTGATGGCTCCTGAATCCATTCCGGTTACCCCGTTACAGATCAGGTGGTCGCCGATTCTTGCAAGCTCCATCAGAATAACACGCATATAGTCTACACGTTTAGGAACTTTTATACCGATCAGCTTTTCTACTGTCATATGCCATCCTAAGTTGTTAATAGGGGCAGAACAGTAATTCATACGGTCAGTAAGGGTAGTGATCTGAGAATAATTTCTTCTTTCGGAAATTTTTTCAAAGGCTCTGTGGATGTATCCTACGGTTTGTTCTGCGTGAAGGATTCTTTCACCATCCATGGTAAGGATATTCTGAAAGATCCCGTGAGTAGCAGGGTGGGTAGGTCCTAAATTGAGGGTATACAGCTGCCCGTCAATCTGTTCCTTACTTTCGTACTGGTTGAGTATATTAGATAATGAGTTATCTTTCATAATTTAAATGCTTTAGGCTATAGGCTTTAGGCTTTAAGCTTACCGCTTATTGCTTACTGCTTATTGCATTATTTTTATCTTCCGAACATACTGTCATTCTTATCCGTTCTGGTTCCGTCTTCAAGGCGGTATTCCTTCAGCATCGGATGGTATCCTAGATCTTCCATATTCAGGATTGGTCTCAGGTCAGGATGTCCTTTAAATTTAATTCCGTAGAAATCGTAAGTTTCTCTTTCCATCCAATTGGCTCCGGCATACAGCTCTACCAATGAATCTACTTCAATATTTTCTCTTGACATGAAAATTTTCAGACGAAGCCTGAAATTGGTCATCATATTCTGAAGATGATACACCACGCCAATCTCTTTTTCAGGAAATTCAGGATAGTGGATTCCACAGATATCGGTAAGGAATTTTATTTCTAATGATGAATCTCTCAGGTAATGAACGATTTTTTTGATGTCTTCTTTCTTTACTTCAATCGTCAACATTTCATAAGGTTCTGAACTTGAAATTACAGACTCCGGAAATTCTCTAGTGATTGCTTCTAATACAAATTCGTTTGTCATTTCCGTTTAGTTGCTTATGTTGTAAGAATCCAATAATTTCTGATATTCTGGCATATCTCTTCTTCTGATGCTTTCGCTTTCAGCAAGAGCCTGTACCTGCATTACCCCTTCAATGATCTGCTCCGGTCTTGGAGGACACCCCGGAACATATACGTCTACCGGAATAATCTTATCGATTCCCTGAAGTACAGAGTAACTGTCAAAAATACCGCCGCTGGAAGCACAGGCTCCAACTGCTACCACCCATTTCGGCTCTGCCATCTGAGTGTAAACTTCTTTTAGGACAGGTCCTAATTTTTTCGATATAGTTCCACAAACCATCAGCATGTCTGCCTGTCTTGGTGAGAAAGAGTTTCTTTCCATACCAAATCTTGAAGCATCATATGTTGGGTTCAGGGTAGCCATAAACTCGATACCACAACAAGAGGTTGCAAAAGGTAACGGCCAAAGAGAAAACTTTCTTGCCATCCCGATTACACTGCTCAGTTTCGTTGCGAAAAACCCTTCTCCTTCAAATCCTTCCGGAGCAGGTGCATCTGTTCTTATTACTGGTTTTTTATCTGACATTTCTTTTAATTTTAGATTTTGAATTATAGATTTTAGATTAAACTTCTGGGAGTCAATAATCCAAAACTCAAAATTTATAATTCATAATTTTTTTTTATTTATCCCAATCCAATGCGCCACGCTTCCAGACATAGAAAAATGCCATGAAGAAAATTGCTACGAAGGTAAGTACGGCCAGGAATCCTTCTAATCCAAATTCTCTGAAATTAACCGCATATGGGTAAAAAAATACGATTTCAATATCGAATAGTACGAACAATACCGCAGTCAGGAAGTACTTAATGGAAAACGGTGTTCTTGCGTTTCCTTCCACAGGAACTCCACATTCCCAACTTTGGTTTTTTACAGAATTTCCTTTTTTCTGCTTTGGTCCCAGAAAATGTGCTCCAAGCAAAGAAACGGCTACAAATCCTATAGCAACACCCGCTTGAATCAGGATTGGAATATAACTTTCAGGTAAATTCATTTTTGCATTATTATCTCAATTTGCAAATTTAGCGAATAAACAAGAAAGCATGAAATTTATCAGCTTAAAAGTCGGTTTAAAATAGGGAAAAGTGATAATTTAGAATCAATAAAAATAAGATTTATTTCTTCATTTTTTTGAGGAGAGCGTAGGCCATGAACGAGATATATCCGAAAAGAATACTGGCAAACATTATGTTAACTATAGTATTGGTTCTGTCGTCTTCCAACTGAAAAAAGAAGTTGTAAATAAGAAAGGCTGCAATCAGAACGGCAAAAATAATTAACTGTGGTTTCATTAGGTAAAGGTAAGATTTTAATAGCTAACAGAAATAGTTGAGTTATTACTCATAACTGATTACTCATTGCTAATATTCTTTGAATAAGTTCTTCTTCTTTTATGGTTAACGGGATTGTAGTCCTGCCAAAGGAGCTGAACACTTTTGTTTTCTTCCAGTTCAGGGTTGGTCTCAGCAAAGGCAATTCCCATACTGGTAAAGCGCACGAAAATTTCTTTGAATATGATGGCTGTTACTCCACGTCTCTGGTAATCCGGATGGATACCAATCAAATAAAAATTAGCACGGTCGTTTTTCTTTCCTGCCTGCAGAAGATGCCACCATCCGAACGGAAGCAACTTTCCTTTTGCTTTCTGAAGTGCTTTGGAATAAGAAGGCATGGTAATCGCGAATGAAACAAGTTCATTGTTTTCATCCACTACACAAATGACGTAGTTTTTGTCTATAAAAGGGAAATATTTTTCTTTATAGGTCTGTATCTGTTCTTCCGAAATAGGGGTATAGGTTGAAAGGTGCTTGTAGGTCTCATCAAGAAGTTTGAACATGGGTTCAACAAAAGGAAGTATTTCCTGTTTCGACTTGAAATTAAGGACTTTAAGTTTGTATTTCTGGGCAATCAGTCCACTGAATTTCTCTACTTTTTCAGGCAGGGTTTTGGGGAAGTTCATTTCATATTCCACCCATTCCTTTTCTTTAGTCAATCCCAGATCTTCAAGGTGTTTCGGGTAATATTCGTGATTGTATATTCCGATCATCGTTGCGAGTTTATCAAATCCCATTGTCAGCATTCCTGCCTTATCGAGATTGGTAAAACCCATAGGTCCTTCAATCTTGTTAATGTTATTTTCTTTGGCGTAATCTATAGCCTTTTGAATCAAAGCCTTGGAAACTTCTCTGTCATCAATGAAATCAATCCACCCGAAACGTACTTTACTGATCCCTAGCTCCTGTGCCTCTTTCTGGTTGATGATGACGGCAATTCTTCCGACTACCTTATTGTTTTTTAATGCCAGATACTGTTTTGATTTTGAATATTGCAGTGCCGGATTTTCTTTGGCATCCCAGATTTTATATTCCTCATTAACAAAAGAGGGAACATAGTAAGGGTTGTTTTTGTACAGATCCATCGGAAATCTTACGAACTGCTTGAGCTGGTCATTAGATTTTACTTCAATAATCGAAACTTCAGACATAGTTTTGTAGGGTAATTAAAGGGCAAATATAAATAATAAAATGTAATACTTTGGCACAGTTTTTACATCAATATGGTTAAATTTTAAACACAAAATCTATATAAAATGACGGGTTATTATATCATTATCGGTATTTCAATGCTGGTGAGCTGGTGGGTTTCATCCAGATTGAAATCGAAATTTGAATACTACTCCAATGTGCATCTTAGAAACGGCCTTTCGGGAAAAGAAGTGGCAGAGAAAATGCTTAGAGATAACGGGATCAATGATGTACAGGTGATCTCTGTTCCGGGCCAGCTTACGGATCATTATAATCCGGGAGATAAAACAGTCAACCTTTCTGAGGGGGTATATATGCAGAGAAATGCAGCGGCAGCGGCAGTGGCGGCTCATGAATGTGGTCACGCTGTACAACATGCAGTAGGATATTCTATGTTGAATCTCCGCTCTAAACTGGTTCCTATTGTAAGTATTAGTTCTAATCTGATGCAGTTTGTGCTTATTGCAGGGATCGCAGTGATGGCGGCAACCAGATCAATTGAAAATCCGAATGGGAATACCACGGTTTTAGCCATTGGGGTAGCGATGTTTGCCGTAACCACTCTTTTTGCTTTTGTAACACTTCCTGTAGAATATGATGCGAGCAACAGAGCGATGAAGTGGCTTAAAGATACGGGAACTGTAACCCAGGAAGAGTTTGTGGGAGTTCAGGACAGCCTTAAATGGGCTGCAAGAACATATCTGGTAGCTGCTCTTGGATCATTGGCTCAGTTGTTATACTGGGGATCTATGCTTCTTGGAAGCCGGAGGGATTAATCTTTAAATTCAAATGAAACATACTGCATCTCGGATAATTTATCTGAGATGCTTTCTTTTTGAGTCAGTTTTAAAGAAGCGGTGAGAATACAGTTTTCATTGGCATCGAAATTCAACACTTTAGCATCAAATTTTGAGAGTAGGGTAAAGATGGTATTCTGCTGGTTAAAGTTAAACTGAATTTCAATTTCGGTTTCCAGTTCTTTGGTGATGATATTGGCTTCTTCAAGGGTGATTTTCGCTGATTCTTTATAGGCTTTTACCAATCCTGAAACACCGAGTTTTGTTCCGCCGTAATACCGGATAACGACTACCAGGGTATTGGTGATTTCATGGGCCAGCAATTGATTGTAAATCGGGAGCCCTGCACTTCCTGAAGGTTCACCATCGTCATTAGCGCGGTAATTCTCGCCCTGAAGCCCCATTCTGAAAGCGTAACAATGGTGCGTTGCTTTGGGATGTTCTGTTCTGAGTTTTTCCAAAGCACTTTTTAATTCTTCTTCATTGTTGACAGGGTAGGCAAATCCGATGAACTTGCTTCCTTTTTCTTTTAATAAAGTATTTTCAATGGGGTTTTGTATCGTTTTGTATTCGAACATGCTTCAGAGTAGCTTTTGAAATGCAAATTTACAGCTAATATGCTACAAAAAAAAGAGCGTTGCCGCTCTTATATTATTATTGTTAACACATTGTTGTTGCAGGAATGCAAGCTCCCTTGGGCTCACATCTGTGAAATCCCGGTCTGCAGGGACATACCGTCATCCATGGTTCGCAGGATTGTATACCTCCCTGAATTGTTTTTAGTTCTCCTTTTGATAGTTTCCTTAGATTTTTCATGATTGTTATGGGTTTTAATGGTTGTTTTTTTTTCTAATCACACAGATCCATAGGGGTGTAGCATAGATAGCTGGTTGGTCCGCAGAAATCTGTAGGGCAGTGGTCTCTGCAT
This sequence comes from Chryseobacterium vaccae, assembly GCF_009602705.1. Lineage (NCBI taxonomy): Bacteria > Pseudomonadati > Bacteroidota > Flavobacteriia > Flavobacteriales > Weeksellaceae > Chryseobacterium > Chryseobacterium vaccae. The sequence continues at coordinate 4,192,272 of NZ_VSWH01000001.1, forward strand.
TTTGTAGGCTGTCCGTTAGGTAAAGTACAGGTTACAAAAACTCCGCCTGTAATGGATCTCAGGTTACTTCTCGAAATTTTTTTCAGATTTTTCATGATGTTGTATTTGGTTTTTCCTACTCTGAAACTTTTCAGATTCCGTTTTAATTAATATTAAATATAGGTAAAATAATTCAATTGGTTATGAAATATCTAAACAATGTTGTTTTTGTTTGTGTAAAATGAAATGGTGTTATCTCTGAAATTCTCGGTTTTTTCGGGAATATGATTAAAATCCGGTGCTTTGGTTCCGCTTTCTAGTTTCAGGTTTTCATTTTTAATAATGATTGTTTCATCCCAGATTCCGGCATCAATAAATTGTTGCAGCGTAAATCTTCCTCCTTCAATAATAACAGACTGGATCTGTTCTTTGTATAATGCAGCCATCAGATCAGACTGAAAATTGCCTTTCCCAATTCTGATGAACCGGATATTGCCCTCTGTTCCTTCTTTTTCAGTGTTAAAAACAAGAGTTGGGGCTTCATCATTGTAAATCTTGAAATCCCGGGGAACTTTCAGATCGAAATCAATCAGAATTCTCACCGGATTTATTCCTTCAACGTGTCTTACCGTAAGGCCTGGATCGTCTGTTAAAGCAGTTTGTGTCCCGACTAAGATAGCATGTTCATCGGCTCTTAACTGATGAACAAACTGGCTGGCCAGTGTATTGGAAACGGCTGTAGGTTTAAAATCTTTATCCAGGAACCCGTCTCCGGACTGTGCCCATTTTAAAATAATGTAGGGTCTCTGCTTTTCGTGGTAGGTGAAGAATCTTTTATTTAACTGAATACATTCTTTTTCCAGAACTCCTGAAACAGCTTCGATACCGGCATCCTGAATGATCTTTTTCCCTTTTCCGTTTACTTTATCATGGGAATCCATGGCACCGATTACTACTTTTTTGAAGCCGAGTTCTTTAATTTTAAGGGCGCACGGTGGTGTTTTTCCATAGTGGGCACACGGTTCCAGCGATACATAGATGGTAGATTCAGGAATAAGGTTTTTATCTTTAACGGAATTGATGGCATTGATCTCGGCATGGTTTTCTCCTGCTTTGTGGTGATACCCTTCTCCGATGATTTTTCCGTTGTGAACAATCACACTGCCAACAAGAGGATTAGGGTAGGTGCTGCCCAAGGCTTTATGAGCCAGTTCAATACATCTTTTAATATAGAATTCGTCGTTGTTCATAGTGAAAAAAGAAAAAAGCGAAGACAAATTTCTTTGCTCCGCCTGTTTATGTTTTTTAATGTGTTACTCTCCAGCGATGATGTTGTGAAGGTTCTGTTTTAATGTTTCCAGATGGGCCTTTTTCTCGTCAATCGTATTGTAAGTGTCTCTTAGGAGAGGATTCTCTCTGGACGGTTTGTTGAAGAATGCTAAATTGTTTTCCAGTTTCACAATTTCGGCTTCAAGGTCGGAGATCTGGCTCTTCATTTTTCTTGCCTTGTCGGTAAGCTGAGTTTCTGTTAAGCCTTCTTCTTTCAGTTCAAGTTCATTGATCTTGTTCAGTTTCAGCTTCTCTCTCAACGTTTTGTTGAATTCAGAGTTGATGGCGATTTTATCTCTCGGCACTTTTCCGATATTGTTCCATGCTGTTTTAATGGCTTCAATTCTTTCAATGCTGCCATCTTCGTTGGAAACTGTTTTCAGCTCATCAAGCAGTTCTTTTTTGTGCTTGTAGTTTTCTTTCCAGTTGTCGTTGGAAGCGTTGTTCTTTTCTCTGTAATTATTGAAGAACGTGTTGCAGGCATCACGGAACTCATCCCAGATTTTGTTGGTCATACTTTTTGGAACATGACCTACTTTTTTCCAGTCTTCCTGAAGTTTTTTGAATAACGGAACGGCAATATCCCATTCTTCGTTGTTCATGTTGTCTTTAGCTGTCTGGATCAGTTTTAGCTTTTCTTCCAGGTTGGCCTGCTGAGATCCTTTCAAAGACTTATAATAGTTGTTCTTTGTTGTGTTGAATCCTCTTAATATGGTTTTGAAGTCATTCCAGTTCTGATTGGACAGTTTTCTTGGAACACTTCCTGTTTTTAAGAATTCAGAACGAAGATCTTCCACTCTTTTAATGGAGCTTTGCCAGTAGTTGTGGTTAGGTGTTTCTGATGGTTCAGAAAGTTTTTTAATCTCTGCAATAATCTGGTTTTTCTTTTCCAGATTAGCGTTCTGTTCTGTTTCAATAGCAGCAGAAAGCTCAGATTTTCTTTCATGGATCTTGTTAGAGATCTCTTTGAACTCTTCCCATGTTTTTTCACGGAATTCTTCTGCCACAGGCTCTGCCTCTTCTTTCCATAATTTATGAAGATATTGAAGCTCGTTCAGGGCTTTTTGAATGACAGGTTCATTTTCAAGTTCTTTGGCACGTGCAATGATATGCTGTCTTTTCTCCAGATTGTGGCTGAATTCCTGCTCCAGGAACTCTTTGTTCAGATCCAGCATCTGATAAAACTGGTTCAGATGGTGAAAATAGTTGTTGTTAAGGATCTTGAATTCCGATTTGGCAACCTGTCCTGCTTTTGACCAGTCTTCTTTAATCTCACGGATGGATTTGAAAAGATTGGTTCCTGCTTCAGAATTGGTATAAAGATTTTTAAGTCTTTCAATAATACTCTGGCGGTAGTCCAGATTTTTCTTTTGCTCTTCTTCCTGCGATTTCTGATAAGAATCGTGTTTTTCTCTGAAGATATTAACCAAAGCAGAGAATCTGGCTTGTAAAGGATGCTCATAACTGAAGTTTTCAGGAGCATTTCCTGCCTCTACATATTCATGTTTTTTGTCTTCCACTTCATCATGGATGTGATGACTTGCTTTATCTTTTAACAGGTTGAATCTTTTGAAGTTTTCTCCGGCATTGTCCGTATTGATAATCTTTTCCATTTCTTTCAAAGCATCGGAAAAAGTTATATCTGCATCAGCATGCTCTTCCTCATGATGTTCTGTGTCGTCATCATGGTGCTCATTCTGAGGTACGGTGTTTCCTGACGTTTCTTCCTGAGATACTTCCTGGGAATTTTTGTTTTCTTCGTTTTCAGAAAGATTGTTTTCTGTAGTCATAGCAAATCTTTTATGTGAGTGGCGTTAATATCCTTTCTATATAGCCTCAAAGCCAATTTGAGTACTAATTTAGTTTATTTTTTTTGAAAATTCCAAATTTCCCAGGCTTTTTCTGCTTGCTGTTCAAGCATGTAGTAGCCGTTCACTGTTTTTGCTCCTTTTTCGGATGCTTTTATAATGAATTGGGTGTAATTGGGATTATAAATAAGGTCTATGATAAGATGTTCCGCTGAAAGTCCGTCAAAAGGAAATTCCAGACAGTCTTCAACATTGGGAAAAGTTCCTACCGGTGTACATTGAACGATAATTTTATGTTCCTGTACGGTTTCTTTGCTTAGCGTATCAAACGTAATTTCAGATTTTCTGGAGATGGTTATGGAGGGGATTCCCAGTTTGTCCAGAACATACTTCACCGCTTTTGCTGCCCCGCCGTCTCCTAAGATCAGGGCTTTGTCGTGATGGGTCTTTTTATGCAGAAGCAGGGTTTTTTCGAATCCGAAAGCATCGGTATTGTAACCCGTCTTTTTTCCGTCGCGGATCAGTACGCAGTTAACTGCCCCTATTTTTTCGGCTTCATCACTCAGTTCATCCAGATAATTGATGATTTTTTCTTTGTAAGGAATGGTAACATTAAAGCCTAAGAGTTCCGGGTTGTTGAAGAGTTGTTCAGCTTCATGAATATCATTAAGGTCAAAAATATCGTAAGAATAGTCTTGAAGCATCAGCTTTTGAAACTTATTTTCAAAGAATTTTTTGGAAAAGGAATAGGAAATATTCTTTCCTATAAGTCCTAATTTTTTATTGGAATCCATGAATCAAAAATAAAAAAAAGACCGAATAAATCGGTCTTTGTTGTAAAATATTTTTCAAGTTTAATCTACTATGAATTTTGTAGAGAAACTATCCGTTTTCAGAATGTAATTTCCTTTAACAAGTCCTTTAAGGTTAATCTTATTAGAGTTTTTGAAAGGATTAGCGATCACTTCAATAAGCTTTCCTGAAAGATCATAGATTTCAGCTTTTGAAATTTTGCTCAGGTTTTCACCTTTTACAAACAGTTCATTGTTTTTTACCGGATTAGGGTAGATGGTGAACTCAGTTTTATCTTTTTTAATTTCGGAAGTACCTAATGCACCGAAGCATGTCCAGCTTAAGTCATCCATGGTAACTCTGTTGGAGCTAGGGTTGGTTAACTTGATGACAACATCTCCGTCAACATTAATGTTAAGAACTGTTGTTGTTGCAGTCTGGTTATATGGAATAGTACCTACTACAACATCATTAACCAATACGTTTACAGTGTTGTTTGAACCACTGAATCTTCTTTGGGTAGTCAGTGTTAACGTCTGAATACCTCCGGATATGGTTGTACTGGTCAACGTTCCGTTTCTGATAGTGATGGCTCTGGTTGTATTGATTTTCTCGTCTATTTTGGTATCTGTTGCAGTCCAGGTGATATTATTATTGGTCCAGGTTCTGATGTCATAACCATTATCTGTTCCTACAATACTATTGAAGTTTTCTGTACCACAGCTTGTATTTCCTCCGGACTGTCCGGCTAAAGTTGTTTCACTTGCAATGTTACTTTGAGGGGAAGAGTTTCCTGCTGCATCTCTTGCAATAACATAGAAGTTGTACAGTGTGGAAGGTGTTAATCCCGGAACAGTTGTAGAGGTTCCGGATACCGTGGTTTTTAATGTTCCGTTAGCATAGACATCATAACCTATTACTCCGATATTATCTGTAGAAGCAGTCCAGCTTAAAGAAATCGTGTTAGAAGTAGGGTTTTGTGCTGTAAGGTTGGTTGCAGCGGTCGGTGCTTGATTATCAGGAACCGGACTTCCCCAGATCATTTCAACATAAGCAGGATTGTCAATAAAAGGATTCCTGTTTCCCTGATAAGTATATGAAGCATTGTTTCTTCCTCTTTCAGCATCTGAAACCGGATCCATAGCATGCCATGCCATAAGCTGGCTCAGTTCCCACGGCTGTAGTCCCGGAAATGCAGATCCGCCCAGCATATTTCCTGAACTGAAAGAAGGAAGTTCTGCTTCGTATCTTGTTACAAAATAAAAAATCATTCGGGCAACGTCTCCTTTGAATTCATCAATCGGCTCAAATACTGTTCCTGAATATCCCGGAGATACAGAGTTACCTAACTTAGATCCATTCATAGAAGTGAAACTTGCAGTTGTTCCTACTTTCCCGAAAGGAAAATTGGATCTCATCCCGTTTACTTTTCCATCGGTAGCGCGGATAAAATGAACGTCCGCAACCATAGGACTCTGTTCACTAAAAAGACTTTGCGGTACAATGTGTTCTCTGTTATAGCAATGGCTTTCAGCGCTGTAGTTTCCACACTGATTCGTTCCTAAGGTATATGAGTATGGATCCGGGCCGGAAGGGTTTTCAGAGTAAATATCTAGAATTTTCCCATCATTATCATAATAATAATCCCGGTCTGTAGTTGCGTAAGCTGTCCATAAACCGTTGTAACCTTTGTCCTGATGACCATTCTTGATGATGGTTTTTAAGGCTGTCTTAAGGGGAGCTCCTGTTAGGCCTGCAGCATTATTATAATAACCGGCAGGTGCCTGTGCTGCAGCATTGATAAACAAAATGCCCAGCATTAAAAAGGATAGAATTCGTTTCATTTCTAAAAAATTAAGGGGCGTAAAGGTACAAAAAAATGAAAACGAAACGTGTTAATTTTTAGTAATATACTCTTTGCTTATTTTTGAAAAGAACCAAGAAATAGCAATCCCGAACAGGGAAGCGGTAAGGGCTACAATGAAATAATTTTTCCCGACAATTTTTACAGGGAACGGGAGGATAGAGTTGGCTCTGAAAAACTCTGTATAGAGTTGGAAATAACAAAGGATGGTTCCCAGAAGCAATCCGGAAATAACACCTGAAATTACAATAAGAATCCCTGTATAAAAATAAGTCATTCTCAGATGGCTCAATGGGAATCCTAATGAAATAAGGGATTTGGCCTGTTCTTTTTTATCCAGCTGAAGGATAATAATGGCTCCGGCCAGGTTGAAAGTCGTAATGAAGATAACAAGCGCAAAGATCAGGTAAATGAACATTTTTTCTGTGTTGATCATCTTCCAGAAAGCTGCATTTTCTTCTTCCTTGGTTTTTATTTCAAAGTTTTTTCCAAGGATATTGAGAAGGTTTTGCTTAACTGCATCGGCGCTGTCCGGATTTTTTAATTTGATAACAATCTCGTACGCGGATTTTTTTTGAAGATTAAGCAGTTCTTCGGTGAGCTCAATAGGAGCAATGATATAGCTGTCGAGTTGTTCTTTTCCCGGAAAAAGTCCGGTAACAAGAATATCTCTTTTGTTGTAAATATCTTCTTCTTTGTTAATGATCCCGGTTCCTGGTTTCGGCATAAATACTGTAGCATAATTGTCGGAAGAATCTACAGGAATAGAAAGTCTGTTATCCAGATTGGTTTCCATGAACACTTCATTGGAGTATTTAAAACTCGGATAAGTTCCGTAGATGACTTCTTTATCAATCGGATTAACTTTAGTATAGGCTGAATCTACTCCTCTCAGATAGGCAATATCGCCTTTCCCGCGAAAGCTGATGTATATTTTCTCTTCAATGATACGGGAAAAACTGCTGATCGCTTTGTTGTTCTTTAAGGTAGTATTTACCTTATCCAGATCTTTTATTGTCTTTCCTGAAACGCTTTTAAGGGTAAGATCCGCATGAAGATTGGAGATCAGATCTTTATTGAGGTCTTCAAGTCCTGAAAAAACGGAGATAATAACGAACATTGCAGTCACAGCAACCATCATGGCACCTACCGAAAGCCACGTAATGAACGTAACGGCAGTACTGCCTTTTTTAGCCAAAAGGTATCTGGATGCTATGTAAAATGCAATATTCTTCAAAATTCTTATAAAACAGGATTGTCGCCTTCGCCTCTTAATTCTCTTTCAAGTCTTTCAACGTCGTCAAGAGCGGTGTCTAGGTAAAAGTTAAGCTGTGGAATGATACGTACCTGTTTAGCCATTTTCTGGCCGATAAAATTTCTGTACTGAGGTTTGTTTTCTTCAATTTCCTTCATAACTGCAGCACGAAATTCCTGCGGGAAAATGCTTAAATAAATTTTAGCAATACCCAGATCTGCCGTTACTTTTACATCTGAAACGGATACTAAAATACTCTGCTTGCTTTCTGAAGCCTGTTTGCGGAAAAGCTCCGCGAAGTCTTCCTGAATGATCTGTGCTACTTTTCTTTGTCTATTACTTTCCATAAGTTGTGCAAATTTAGTACTTTTGTTTGAATTGATACCTGAAATTTAGCTCCGGTATCAAATTTACGATTTAATTATATTTATTAGTATTTATGAAGCTAGAACATATTGGTATTGCCGTAAAATCTTTAGGCGTTTCTGACGATCTTTTTGCCAGGCTTTTAGGAAAAGAACCCTATAAACAGGAAACTGTGGAAAGGGAAGGAGTGGTTACTTCCTTCTATGAAACCGGAGAGAGTAAAATAGAACTTCTGGAAGCCAGCAACCCGGAAAGCCCGATCTCTAAATTTATCGATAAAAAAGGCGAAGGAATCCATCACCTAGCTTTTGGCGTAGAAAATATCCTTGCAGAGGTTGAAAGACTAAAAAAAGAAGGATTTCAGTTTATCTCAGAAGAACCGAAAGAAGGTGCTGATAATAAATTAGTTGTCTTCCTTCATCCTAAATCTACCAATGGAGTGCTGGTAGAATTGTGTCAAGAAAAGCAATAAAAAATTTTGTAGTGAAATAAATTTTGCTATTTTTGCAGTCACAAAATTTAACCAAATTTTGAGGTCCTATAGCTCAGTTGGTTAGAGCACCTGACTCATAATCAGGTGGTCCCTGGTTCGAGCCCAGGTGGGACCACGAAAAAACGCTTACATCATGTGAGCGTTTTTTATTATTACTCCCCATCACAATAAATCTACAACTTTTACACTTTTCAAACCACCCAACAAATAACCCAAACAGGGTATTTCAAATTTCCTGCAGACTGCTTACATTTGATTAGAGAATTAAACAGAGAGGGTTGCAGACAACCAGGCGCGAACTTTCAGTAATACTTCATCAGAAGTATTAGCATTGATACCCATTTGACCCAATTTATACTACACTAATACCTAAAAACTTAATCTTATGGCAGACTGGTCACCTAACAACAGAGCATGTACCACTTTGTGGTCTACCTTTTATATTATGAAACAGTTATCCACCAATTTTAACGATAGTGGAGATCTGGTAATGAGCGATCTTACCTATTACAATCCGTTGGCAAGTGCAGAACTCAGGAAGCTGGACGCGAAGATGATTGCAGATCAGCTGGACAATGTGTTCAGGGTTGGCCGGGGAGCGAAATATGAAGACAAAATGACGAGGACAAAAGCCATAAACAGTATGGTGAAAGTTCTTACAGACGATACCAAAATGGTAAAAGATCTGGCCAAAGCTGTGGATGACGCTTACAGGTTCTGGGGAGAATAAAACAATTAAAACCAATGATCATGAAAAAGCTATATTTAAATCTGATTATATTAATTCTCAGTCTGGCAGGAGGTTTTCTGAATGCCCAGCAAGTATCGGACAAACAGATTAATGATTTGGTTACCGTCTTAAAAGCCAATAACAAAAGTGAAGAAGACATTAAAACCATCCTCAACGGAATCATCAAAGATCCTGAATTGTACAATGCCTTGTGGCAAAACTTTATTAAGCAGAGCTACATCAGCGAGAATAATAAATTTAAGTTCCTCAATGACCTGAATATCGCGTTTAAAACGTTTCAGTCGAAGGACAGTGCCACGACTTCTTTAGGTTTTACCTATGATTTTAATTTTGATTATGCCAAATTTATAGAAAAAGAGAACCATAGAGTTTCGCATACTTTCGGGCTTTCTGCCAAAGGGAATGTAGCATTTAACAAAGATGCCAATCCCAATAATTTTCTGGAAACGAAAGTCAACTACAGTTATACCCATTTCAGTGGAGGCGTTATCCGGCAAAATGATGAAGAGGTGTTTACCAGACTGAACGAAATTGAAGATAAACTGGTGGCGATGAAAGACATGAAAAGCCCTGAAGCCCTCAAATTATGGGACGAGTTCGGAAATAACCTTAAGCTTTCCGATCAGTTTTATTACGGCTTGTCACCTAAATTTGCTTTTGAATCCAATCAGGATTTTTCAAAAACTCAATTCACTCCCGGACTTATGATTGATTTAGGAGCCAAAGGCTGGGATAATTCAAGCCTGCTCTCAAAGCTGAATATTCTGGATTACCCGTTTGCTTTGCTGAGATTGATTACAGGCGCAGACAAGACTTTTACAGTATACGGTTCAACGGTTCCTACCTTACAGATCGGATGCGATTATGTGATTCCCAATAAAGATCTTGTCCGTGAAAGCCTCACCGGAAATAAGGATCCTTTTCCGAGATTCAGGATAGAAACGGGTTTCAGAACCTTTATTTCGAGAATAAAGAAGGAGAATATTTTCTTCAATGCCAATTATCGTTTTTATCAGGAAATAGACGCTCCTGCTTCTGTTAAAGCAGCCGGACTGAGTTCTGTGAACTATTTTGTAATGGCACTTCAGACCACTTCCGGATTCTATGCAAGCTATGCGGCGGGAAGGCTTCCGTTTGATGCCAAAAATGATCAGGTATATTCCCTTGGATTTAATTATAAATTCTAAGAGTCTGTTTAAATTTCTAAATTTGATTTTTTGTATAGAGTTCAAATCTTTATCTAAATCATAGTCTTTAAGTCTTTTTTTGATTAAAAAGATCATATACTGATGACGTGTTTTTGTAACGTTTTAACTTCATTATGGATATTTTCTGAATAATTGACCGATCGGACACTCATATCAAATGAGTGTCTTTTCTTTAAAAATAATTGTATTCAATTTGAGAAGGATTCACCACTCAGAACATATTTTGGTTAATTTAGCGGGAAAATACCATGAAAACAAAAATCACAGAAATCGTTCAGGGAATTAAAAAGAAGCATGTGAATGATCCCACTGTTTCAACGGATAAAGATTTGATTAGTGAGCTTATGCTTTCTGATGTATCAGGCGCAATAACAGCGCTTAATGAGCTTGATCTTGATACACTGGAATGGATCTCTTCGCGTTTTGAAGCAATTTCTTACCAGCTTCAGAATAAAGAATGGGTTGAAGGTCTGAAAAGATTGTTAATCAAATTTCCAGACAGTCAAACGCTGAAAGAAGATATCCATGATGCTGTTGAGGCTTATTATGGAGATGAAGGGTTGAAAAACTCAGTCCTACCCAAAACAGATTAATTCCTTAACTTTGTCGTTCTTAATGGATAACAAACCGTTCTATCTATAAAACCACCATTATGTCTATAACAAACGAAAGCGAATTGACCGGAATGCAGAAAGTGAGTGAAGCAGTTGCCTTTACTTTAAAGGAAATGATCAGTTATGCCCAGCCCGGAATGACAACGAAAGATCTTGACGAGTACGGAACAAAAATCCTCTCTGATTTCGGCGCTAAATCGGCACCTTATTTAACGTATGGGTTCCCGGGATGGACATGCATCAGTGTAGACAATGAATTCTGCCACGGGATTCCTTCTGATCAAAGAGTTTTGAAAGAAGGAGACCTGATTAATATTGATGTTTCGGCAGAATTGAACGGATATTGGGCAGATAACGGTGGATCTTTTGTTGTGGGGAATGATATTCTCGGACATCAGAAACTGGTGGATGCTTCCAGAGAAATCTTACAGAAAACGATCAGTAATATAAAAGGAGGCGTAAAAATAGCAGAAATAGGTGCCCTGATGGAAACCGAAGCCAAAAAAAGAGGCTTTAAAGTCATCAGAAATCTTGGCGGACATGGAGTAGGGAGAAGCCTGCATGAACAGCCTGATGAATTAATGAATTATAAAAACCGTTTTGATACCAGAAGGTTTAAGAAAAATTCCGTTGTAGCCATTGAAACTTTCATTTCCACAACGTCTAATCTTGCCGTAGAACTGAATGACGGCTGGACCATGGTGGGAAACAAAGGCGGATATATGGCACAGCATGAACATACCATCCTGATCACAGACGGGAAACCCGTAATCTTAACAGAAATGAATGGAATATTGAACTGATTTCATTCCTGTCAATAAAAAAGCAGACACTTACAGAAATGTGAGTGTTTTTTTGCTCATCAGTTTCTGATACAGAAGAATTTTTCCTGAAACAGTCCAGATTTATTTAAAATGTGTATATTAATTCATTATTTGAAGAATTATGTATTATAGCGGTGCAAATTGTGATATCTATATAGGCCGTGGAGCCGGAAAAAAACTCCTTGAAGATATTTCCTATGCCAGAAAAAATGTGAAAATCGTATCCCCTTATTTATCGGCGCACCTGGTAAGACAGCTTATTGCTTTAAGATCAAGAGGGATTCAGGTGAACCTGATCACTACGGATAATATTGAAGATTTTTACGGTGAATACGAAAAAAATATTCATAAAATGATTATCCAGCAACGGGTCGTTGATGAACATGCACAGGCTGTCCGCAACAGCTGGATAAGTCTGGAGAAAATGCTACTTTACATCATGCTGGGATCAGCAGCCTTACTGATTGTTTTGCTGTATTCTATGAAAGATCTGAAAATACTGTACGGTCTCTTTCCTTTACTGATCTTATTTTTCATCAGAAATTACTACCTCACCAAAATAAAAACGAAAAAAATATACAATTACCATTACCGGCAGCTGTTTCCTTTTAAAGTCTTTGTTTCCGATTCAGGAAGCAGTTTTATCCACAGCAAAATTTATATCATCGATGATGAGATTGCCTACATGGGATCCCTGAATTTTACAGGAAGCGGGCTCAAAGGAAACTATGAAACACGGATCAGAACAACAGATCCTAATGCGGTCGGCCGGATTGTTACAGAATTTAATGAGCTTTTTCATTCAGATCTCAGGCAGAGAGATATTCAGGCTTGGGGGAAACATCTGTATCCTGAACCTGCTAATTAAACTTTCTCAGAAATTTTCAGTATATTAATCAGATGCAAGATGAGATGAGAAAAGGATTTCCCGTATTGGTATCCAGACCTAACTGGACAATGACCTGGCTGATAAGGATTTTTGCCGGAGCGTTCCTGCTCTCTTTATTGATAATACTGTCCATATTTCCTTTGCTTTTTGCTGAATGGTCCATCGTTTTTATCGCAGGAGCCATTATATATTATTTTATATGGGGCACCGGGCTCTTTTTTTTATCCCGGCATATAAAAAGAAACGCAGAAAACAGGATCAAAAGAATTGTGGTGGATGACCAGGGAATTCATTATGAAAAAGCAGACGGAACCACAGATGAGGTGCTTTACAGCCGGATCAGAAACCTTAACCTTCCGGATACCTATGATGTACAGCTGACCAGCCAGAATAAGACCTATCTTATTGCAGTATTTACAGACACCGGATACGAAAAAATTAATTTTAACAATCTCGATCCGGCTTTGTCTTATTCACTCAAAAACAGCAGAGCCCTGAGAGCAGGTTTTATACAAAGAATCAGACATTTCAGACCGGATCTGAAAGTTGATCCGCGGATATATGGAGAATTCTGCATCCATCCGGAAACCTTTCAGTTTGATCCGAAAGCATTCTGGAAATTAGTGATGTTCTCTGTCGCTATTATATTTGGAATACTGGCATTCGCTGGGATTTTTTTACTAGTAGTATTGTATTTTTCCGGACAGCTGAAATGATATAAACCGTAAAATGTATCCGTTTTTCCTTAATTTGTATCCTTCCGGATAAACTTCTTAATTTTGCTGAATATTGGAGAGCTTATTAAGAGACGGTTTTGCCGGCGGAAGTCCTATGGAAGTTCTTAATAATGTTACCGCTCGGCGTTCCGCAGAAGTCAGAGGTGGAGATCTGCTGACTATCAATATGCTTCCTGATTCAGTAGAAGCCGGAAAACAGGCCGGAATTGAAGATATAGATGTCCTTGAAGCCACAGACTATTATAAAACCCCAAGAGGGAAGGCTCCGGGTGGAGCAACCAGTGCAGTATATTTCTGTATGGGCGCAGGAATGGGCTGGGATGCATTCTATTTAAGCGAAATATTATTAAAACAACCGATTTTGGTGGTAATAGGAGATAAACCCTGAGGTTTCGGTGCCTACAGAGACGGATACGAGATCATAAGAAGAGCCGCATCCGGGAAAAAGAATTACTGGTTATAAAAGAATATTCCCATTACGATCTGTATGACCAGCCTGAGCCCGTAAGACAGGCAATGGAAAAAGCAATTCCTTTTTTCAGAGAAAATCTTTAAACTGAAAATGCGGCTGTGTAAAAGGCCGCATTTTTATCACCCTGTTTTTATTTAATTTGATTTTCTGGTGGCTTTCAATACCTATAACTCAAAGTAATTTCCAGCCTACTTCTTCCATCTACTCCTTAATCCGAGCTCAGATTAATACAAAAAATATTTCCATACTTTCCTGTCAATTCTTATATTTATTTAGAAAAAATCCGGTTTTATAAAATTAAAAGACGACTGGGTTCAAAATAAATTAAAAAACAATGGTGGAGAATTTTATTTATTACCTGGGGCTGGTCTTAGTCATTATTGGTTCAGTTATGCTGGCCAACCGGCTGAAAGTGGCTTATCCTATCATTTTAGTGATTGCCGGACTTCTGATCAGTTTCATTCCCGGCTTACCTGTTCTGAGAATTGATCCCGAGCTTATTTTTATTATTTTCCTGCCACCTTTGCTGTATGAAGCTGCCTTTGCCGTTTCATGGAAAGAAATATGGAAGCTGAGGCGCATCATTACCAGTTTTGCTTTCATTGTCGTATTTCTTACTGCCATATCAGTGGCTTTTGTAGCCAACTCCTACATTCCCGGATTTTCACTGGCGTTAGGATTTGTGCTGGGAGGAATTGTTTCTCCACCCGATGCCGTGAGTGCCGGAGCTATTCTGAAATTTGTAAAAGTACCCAAAAATGTATCCACGGTTCTGGAAGGAGAAAGCCTGTTCAATGACGCTTCCTCACTGATTATTTTTCGGTTTGCAATGGTAGCGGTTGCTACAGGACAATTTGTGTGGCAGGAGGCCGCTTTAAGCTTTGGATGGATGATATTCGGAGGACTAGGAATAGGATTAGTACTAGCGTTTTTATTTTTAAAAATTGAAAAAATATTTCCTACCGATGTTAATATGGATGCTATTTTAAGTCTGGTGGCTCCCTATGTCATGTATATTGCTGCAGAGGAAGTTCATGCTTCCGGTGTATTGGCGGTGGTAAGCGGAGGACTATACCTTTCTGTCCGCAGGCATGAAATATTCCGTACTTCAGAATCAAGGCTGAAAGGATCAAATGTCTGGGAAAGTTTTGTATTTCTGATCAACGGAATTGTATTTCTGCTGATCGGTTTGGATTTACCGGAAATTATGGTAGGCTTAAACAAAGAAGGAATCAGTCTGTCTGGAGCGGTCGGCTATGGAGTACTGGTTACGGCGGTTCTGATTATAGTTCGTTTCCTGGCTTCTTTCGGAGCCGTATTTGTTACCCTGATTATGAGAAACTTTATCAACGTGGCAGATAGAGACCCCGGAATGAAAGCTCCCGTACTCATGGGATGGACCGGAATGCGCGGGGTAGTTTCTTTAGCCGCAGCATTATCAATTCCGGTAATGATGGAAAACGGGCAGCCTTTTCCGCATCGTGATCTCATCCTCTTCATTACCTTTGTAGTGATCTTAATAACATTAATTGTTCAGGGGCTGACACTGCCTGCATTGATAAAAAAACTCAAACTGTCTGAATCAGAAAGCAGTTACATGTCTGAAGAAGAATCGGAACACTTTTTAAGAAAAGGAATGCGTCGTGTAGCCTTAAAGTACCTCAATGAAAACTATAAAGAAAGACGCAGTGAAAACGAATATTTCAATAGATTGATGGACCGTTGGGAACAGGAAGATAAAGAAGATTCTACCCACAAACTTTCCGATGAAGCCAAAGAAATTTATTTTGAAACCCTGGAACAGCAGAGAACCTGGCTCCGGGAAGAAAACAGAAGGAATTCCCATATCGACGAAGAATACATAAGACATTATCTCACAAGACTTGATCTGGAAGAAGAAAGGCTCAGAATGTAAAAAAAATACAGCAATGAATTTAGTAAAACAACTCGGGCAGTTCCCCGATGAAAAAAGAAAAGAATACTTCAGTACCCTTCCCAACTATCTCAACGGAAGGTTTCAGAATATACTTCCTACACCCGCTTTACTGGAAGGCGAAAGCATGACCAAAGCCCTCCTGAACAGCCTGTGCAAAGTAGAGCATACCACTCCGGGATTTCCGCTTCCGTTTATCACAACAGACCTTAAAAATCTCAAGCCGGAAGAAAATGTGCTCGTGTGGTTCGGCCACAGTTCCTATTTTATCCAGATTGATGGTAAAAAGTTTCTGGTAGATCCGGTGTTCAGTGGGAATGCATCACCAATGCCGGGGTCTATAAAAGCATTTCCGGGAGCAGATTATTACAAGCCGGAACATATGCCGGATATAGACTTTCTGCTCATCTCTCACGATCACTGGGATCATCTGGATTATAAAACCGTTCAGGCGCTGAAAGACAAAACAGGAAAAATAATATGCGGATTAGGAACCGGACAACACTTTGAATACTGGGGATGGCCTTCTGAGAAGATCATTGAGAAAAACTGGTGGGAAATTGCAGACCTTGCAGAAGGTTTTACCCTTACGGTTACTCCGGCAAGACACTTTTCAGGAAGATTGCTCAACCGGAATATTTCCCTGTGGATCTCATTTGTTTTAAAAACACCGTCTAAAACTCTCTTTCTCGGTGGTGACAGCGGTTACGGAAACCATTTCTCCGAAATCGGAGAAAAATACGGGCCCTTCGATCTGGCTATTATGGAATGCGGACAATACAACGAAAAATGGCCATATATTCACAGTATGCCTGAACAGATCATTCAGGAAGTAAAAGAACTGAAGGCAGACAACTTTATTCCTGTTCATAATTCAAAATTTAAGCTGGCCCAGCATCCATGGTATGAACCCCTGGAGATGGTTTCAAAATATGCTGAAGAAAATAACCAGCCGATAACCCTTCCCATGATCGGTGAAAAAACAGATCTGGATCAGCTGGGAAAAGTTAATTGGGAAAAATGGTGGGAAAATTGTTGGTAGCCCCCGGATAAAAAAATAAAGCCTGCTCCTCTGAGCAGGCTTCACCATTCATCATCAACTAACTTAAAAAATATCTATGTTTTAATGGGGTTCGTTGTGGTTCACCTTGGTGTGGATGATATCATAGTATACAGAAGGATTCGCTGCATCAGGAGTAATTCTGTAGGTAAATTCACTGCTGTTCAGCGTAAGAATATCAACAACACGGGTGAAAAGCACATTCCCGTTATTATCCAAAGCCGTGATGGTTCTTTTCTTTCCGTCCGGAGAAATAGACCATGTACCTTTTGATCTCGGAGCATCATTTAATCCGTAAATAGCATATGTTCCGTTAGCTTTGAAATAAGAATACCCTACAAATCCGGCTACACTTGCATCAGTTAAAGCTACCGGCTGTCCGCTGCTGTTCTTTGCTCCCGTAGTTTCCCATGGAGTAGAAGCAAGCGTAAGCTGCCCGTTAGCAGGCTCAGCATGCGAAGTTCTTGTGTGGATAATATCATAATAGATAGACTGATCCGCTGCATTAGGACGGATTCTGTACGTAAATTCATTTCGGTTAAGAACAAGAATCTCTACATCACGAGTGAAAATCGTGGTTCCATCCGGATTTAATGCTGTAATGGTTCTCTTGGTTCCCAAAGCGTCTACAGACCATGTTCCTCTTGATCTGATAGCGTCATTAAGCCCATAAATAACAAAATTTCCGTCACTTTTGAAGTAAGCGAAACCTACATAGCCGTTTACGCTGGCATTGTTAAGGTCTACGGATTGTCCGTTTCTGTCTTTAGCCCCAGTAGTTTCCCATGGAGTAGAAGCAAGAGTCTGTGAGGGAGTTATCTGCTCAGTGATAATCTCATCATTATCAGAGCACGATACAAAAGCAGCAGAAAAAAACACGGCTGCAAACAGGTAACATAATTTTTTCAATGTATTCATAATTGGATTTTTAAATCTTTGCAAACTTATCCCTTTATGATCATCAAAATGTTGTATCAAATATCTCTTTTTTTGTAAAAAATATCACTCACGATTATTGGAGTTATTGATTTCTCAATAAAGCTGAGAAATCAAAAGATTACCCCCCGCTTACAAGCAGATTTCTGGCCGCCTTCATACTGCATTTCTGATATTGGGAATAGGCCGAAGCTGCTCGGGTCCTGATCTGTTCCCCGGATTCACCTTTTACATAACCTGTCAGGGCATCATGCAGAATATAAGCTTCAGGAGCCATCAGATGGGTAGTCCATACCAAAGGATTGGCACGCGTATCTTTTAGCTGAGGTGAAAAAAACTTCTTGCTGTAACAGGCTAAAATAATACAGTCCCTGACTTTTCCATCTGTGTTTTTAAAAGATTCCGATAACTGGAAATCCATCAGCCCGTCATGCCCGACATAAGAAACCATCTTTGCATTTCCATAGATTCCGATCCGTTTTCCGTTAATATTGACAACCTCCTTTAATTGGCCGGAATTGCTGTAGAAAAAATCTCTTGTGCAGTTTTCTATATATTGGCCATCATAGGCATCTGCCACCAGATAATAGTTTTTATCTGATGTATTCTGAAATACAAGCCTTTCCATTCGTACAGAATCCTTTTTCTCCAACTTTAAAAACTTCCATTCTTTACTTTTCTTAAAATAAGTACGGATTCCGTAAGCGGCACCCCAATAAAGATTCTGATCAGGATCCTGCCCGTTTCCTATCTTTTCAGGAACAGGTACTATTCCCTGGTACTTATTATCACATAAAGCCACAAGAACATGAATGGTTTTCGTATGCTCATCAAAGTCCTTTACATTTTTCAAAGTCTTTTTTTCAGAAGCTTCCTTTGCACCGGAGCCGTTTCCTTTCACCTTATATTCACAGCTCAAAAGAAACAGGGTAGAAGAAAAAAATAAGAGAAAAAACGAAATTGAAGAAATCTTTTTCATAACAGAAGTGTATTTCCGATAAAAATACAAAATATCTGAAGGTAATCTTTGTATTCCTTCACTAAGTTTACGCCCTTGTCTACCTTAAAAACCTTAATGGTTTAAAATAGTACCAATGAAAACCAGAATTTCGCTTCGCAGACACTCCATCATTGCTTTCATCATTTTCAGAAAAGAAAAAAGCTTCTCATTGCTGTAAAAATTCTATTTTTGAACATGAACAACAGAAACCGTGGAAAAAATACAGGTGATGATACCCTCTTCGGATCAGAAAAACAGCTCGATAAGCTGAAAATGGCTGTTCAGGATATGCAGTACCTATTAAGTAGAGGCTATGCTGAAAAAGCATCTTCTGAACTGGCGGGAAACCGCTACAGGCTTAAAACCCGGCAGATCCAGGCATTCCGGGGCGCTTCTGCATCAGAAGAACAGATCCAAAACAGGAAGCGTAAGCGGTTGCAGGCTGCAGAACTTAAAGGTAAAATCGTTTATCTGGATGGTTTCAATGTAGTGATTCTTTTGGAAAGCTTATTGTCAGGTGCTTATCTTTTTAAGGGCACAGACGGCTGTTTTCGTGATCTTTCAGGAGTTCATGGTACCTATAAGAGAGTCAATCAAACTCAGAGAGTTCTCGAACTTGTTGCCGAATTCTTCCGGAAAACAGAAGTGCAGAAACTGATCTGGATTTTCGATAAACCCGTTTCCAACAGCGGAAGAGTCAAGCAGATGATTCTTGATTTTGCAGTCGAAAATAACATGAACTGGGAAGCTGATCTGCAATTTAATCCGGATCATTTTCTGGCAGAAAATACAGAAATCTCCATTTCCTCAGATGCATGGATTCTGGATCACTGTAAAACATGGTTCAACCTGATTGATTACCTGATTGAAGAAGAAAAGCTGGATGTAAACCTGGTAAAAATGTATTAAAATGAAACTGCTTGATCCATACATTCCCTTATTCTCAGATCCTTGGAAACAAAAATACCAGGAAATCCTGGCTGAAGAGCATATCAATAACCTTGAAAATAACATCCAAAATTTTCAGGAAAAAATATCAGACTGGGAACTGCCGTATTTTAATGAAGAAATAAAAATCAGCAGAAAAGACAGCTTTGATCTGTTCATGAATATATTCCAAAATAATAATCCAGATGAGGTTAAAGCAGTTCAGCTCGAAGAAATTTCATTTGAACACTGGCTGAATATTCTGGGCCAGCGCCTGACTTCCGCCAGTATCCGTAATGAAGATGCGGTTCCTCCACTTAGAGAAACATTGCTTGAAGCCTGCCGACAACCTTTTAACAGTGAAATAACGATTGCCCAGAGAGCATGGGAAAAACATGTCGGAAGAATGGATGATGAATTCTGGGGCAAGATCAAAGGAAATAACAGCCAAAAGCAGGAAAAAGTGATGGAGAAAATCACTCATATCCTTGATAACAGAACCTGGTGGAACGTTTTCTTCCATTACAAACATGAACTGGTATTTGAAGTCAGGGAAAAAGGTGGACACGGTATCCGGTGGAGTCACGGAGGCAGGCAGCTGATCGGGTTTCTGGAAAAATTTATTAACGAATAATCAATCTTTTTTCTGCTGCGTAAAAAGATTGCGCATTTAGAAAATAGTTTTGCAGATATAAAACTGAAACAATGGAACTTTCGGAGCAAAAATTTTCACAAAACGAATGGGAAGCATGTCTCAAGGTACTGAATGCCCTGAAGGATGAACCCTTTCTCAATCCGGATAATAAAACGTTTTCAGGACTGATCACGAAGATTCATAAAAATGCGAAAAAACAGAACCGTCAGGAAAGCTATTCCCGGATGAAAACGCATGACCTGGAAATCAGCTCAGAAGCTGTACTTATGAAAAAAGCGCTGGCAGGGGTTTCAGGTTTTTATGATGATGAAAAAGACGAAACGAAATTAACGAAACTTCAGATCCCTAAAAACTGCTACTGCTGTAATCAGAGTTATCAGTATGCCCACTCTTTCTATACCCGGCTGTGCCCGAAATGTGCCGGAGAAAACTATGAAAAACGTTTTCAAACAGCGGATCTTACCGGAAGAAATGCCATTCTTACCGGAGGAAGAGTAAAAGTAGGCTTTGCCACGGCGTTGAAGCTGCTGAGAAACGGAGCTAATCTGGTTTTGACAACCCGTTTTCCCGCACTGGCCCTGGAAACTTTGCAGCAGGAAGCAGATTATAAGGAGTGGAAAGACAGACTTTGGATATATGGCCTGGATTTGAGAAACTTAAAAGCCATTCAGGAATTCGTAGATTTTTACAGAGCGAGCTTTGATACGTTGGATATACTGATCAATAATGCAGCCCAGACCATCAAATATCCTGATGAATACTACCTTCCGATCATCAAAAAGGAAAAAGAAAAAGAACTGGAATTTAAAAATATTCCGAATTTCATTCCAAACCGGACAGAAATTTCAAAGGAGATTGCGAGGCTGGAATATGCAGAAAATGAAGAGTCACAGATTGCTCTGACCCGATTCGGACAGCCGGTGGATAACCGTGAGAAAACAAGCTGGAATTCAACACTGGAAGAAGTTTCCATGTACGAACTGGTAGAAGTGAACCTCATCAATCATATTGCTCCGTATTTTCTGATCAAGGAACTGAAACCTTTAATGAAAAACTCTTTGTTTAAAGAAAAGTTCATCATCAATGTCACCTCATCAGAAGGAATTTTCAGCTACGAAAATAAAACGGTTTTTCACCCGCATACCAATATGACGAAGGCCGCTTTGAATATGATGACCCTTACTTCTGCAAAAGAATTTGAAAAAGATCAGATTTATATGAGTGCGGTGGACGTAGGGTGGATTTCTACAGGCGCAAAGGAAAGTTTAAGAAAAAAACAGTTTGAACAGGGGTATATTCCGCCGCTGGATTCTGTAGACGGAGCCGCAAGAATTTTGCATCCGGTGGCAGAAGGAATCAAAGGGAATTGCTTCAGTGGGGTGCTGCTGAAAAATTATAAAATTCATACCTGGTAAAACCAGACGGAGATAGTAGTAATAATTGGAAAAACACATTTTGCTAAGATGAATTGCAGGTTCGAATCCTGCTTATCTCCCAAAAAACGAAACGTTGGTTCAATGGAAGAACGCTTGCTTTCCTCGCCAGAGGATGCGGGTTCGACTCCCGCACGTTTCACAGGAGTACATAGTTCAACAAGAAGAATACGTCCGCAGCATGGACGAGGTTGTAGGTTCAAATCCTGCTGTACTTCCTTTTAACCCCGGAGATAATAGTTTAACTGGAAAAACGTATTCCTACCCCGAATGAATACGGGTTCAAATCCCGTTTATCTCCCAATTAAAACAGTAAAAGAAATAGTTTAATCTGGAAAAACTTATTCTTAAAGAGTACATTATCGGTTCGATCCCGGTTTTCTTTTACTTTAAAAAATGATGTTATGCTTAAAAATCTATTGCTTTTTTTCCGAATTGTTGATGAAATTTATACTCCGGCTCCGATTGTCAGAAGTGAAAAATCGGTGAAAGATCCTGTAAAGCCGAAGGAAACTCCAATTTATGAAGAAAATCCGGTAACAGCATCGAAATTGAAAATAATGCCAGTCAGCACGAAAAAAATTGCAAAACTGGAAGAACATACAAAAGGTTACAAGGAGTACTGTCTTGAAAAAACAAGCAATCAGCATACAATGAAAACATCGGATTATAAAGTAATCGACCGTAACGACAGCACGGAAACATTCTTTATTCAGGATGATGCTTTTATTACGCATAATGAACATAAGATGCTTCGTGTAGAAAGTAAATATTTTGTGAAATATATCCAGCAGGAATACAATCCTATAACACAGATCAACGAAAATGCATACGACTGATCCCATAAAAAGATATAAAATATTCTCAAACAAAGACCTGAAGGATATCCGTTTTGATGAATATGCATCCCTAGAGATCTATGGTAAAAATATGACCCTTGATTTCAAAGAAATAAATGGCAACCTGCTGTTGAGGGGAGAAGGATGCAGCCTTCCGGAACTGGTGAATATCCGGGGGAATCTTTCTATAGATGCCGAAAATTGTGTACTTCCGGAACTTAAATCCATAGAAGGTCATCTGGCAATGCATTATTCCGCAAAACTGGGCAGACTGGAAAAAGTAAACGGAAATTTCAAATGTATCGTTGATTTTGGATTTAAAGATCCGATAAAAATAGGCGGTAGCATCGAGGTAAAGAATGCCGAAGTATATTCAGGAAGCAGAAAACTGACAGACAGAAGAAAGGTCATTGAGATTAGCCACCAATATCAGGTTGATGCCCTGCCTAAAGACGGGAATTTTAACATCAATATTCTGGTGAATAATATCACTTTCGGCCATCGGGAAATCCGGGGAAGAATTACTATCTACAGTAAAAACGTTTCTTTTCCCAATCTTGAATATATCCACGGACGGTTAAAAATAGAATGCCGGGATAAGACACAGGCTCATTTCAATTACGATTTTCCGGTCCTGAAAAAAATAATAGGAAATCTGAAAATAGACCAAACCAGAGTTTCCTTTCCGGAACTTGAGGAAATATCAGGGAATATCGAGATCAATAATAATTCTTATGTTTCATTCCCGTTTCTGGAAAAATCAGGAAGTGTTTTGATCGGACAGCATGCAGGCGCGGAGTTTCCGTTCCTGAGAGAAATAAACGGAAACCTTCAGAACTATGGATTTGAAACCTGTTATATGATAGAACTGCAGAAGGTAAAAGGAAGTTTGAATACCCATCAGATTCTGGCAGAAAATATACTGGAAGTGGGAGATTTACTGATGGGAAAATACTGTGAATTCAATCATTTAAAGAAGATCAATGGCTATGTAAATTCTAACGAAAGCTTTAATTTCAGATCATTGGAGTATATTGGATCTTTGGTGAATGAAAAGCAGAAAAATTCAAAACTGCCTTCATTAAAAAAGATAGGAAACTACCTGTATGATGAAAATGATGGCTTCGAAGACTTTGCAGAACGTATCCATTTTAATGTAAAAGAAAACCTGTTTGTTTCAAAAGATCAGTGTTACATTGCAACACTGCATGCGGGAATAATGTATAACTGTTTCAGCTATCCGCTTAAAAAGCTGGTCTCTATTTTAAAATTACGGCACAAAAGCTTTCAGAACTTTGTCACCCGTGAATACGAAAGAGAATGGACCAACTACAATTCACCCAACTTTACAAAAGTTTTACGTCAGATTGAAAGAATATGGACTAAAACAGATCCAATCCGTTATGAAGAGTTTTTTACCCATTACGACAGGGATTTCAGGCTCTTCTGTTTCAGCTATCTTGGAGTGGGAACATTAATGAAAAAGCTTGACGCAAAAAAAATCTGTCAGGACGAAATTCAGGTCAACTACTTTGAATATGATGAAAACGGAAATAAAAACCAGATACAGAGAACCAATTATTACGAAGTATATGAAGTGGAGAACGAAAAGTTCAGATTGTCTTTATGGGGAAGAGAAAGACAGTCTTATGCCGTGAAATGTTGGTGTCCCTCTACTGCGGAAGAACATTGGCTGTGGATAGAATCTCGGTATAAGGATAATGCACTAACTGCAATAGCATCTACCTTCAGGATTCACGAAAATATCATCCCCCATATTAAATGTCTGAAAAGGCAGGGCGATGTGCTGATCTGTGAATTAAAAAAGGAAGTCCGTCCGGAAGGAACTGTAAGACCTTTAACCGCCGAAGAATATTTCAGCCTTCTGGAAGCAGAAGCATAATCATAGGACAGAAGCGGTAGTTTAAGCGGAAAAACGATCCCGACAAGGAGGTTTACAGGTTCAAATCCTGTCTGCTCTGTCTTTTTAAACGAAAAAACAAATTAAGAAAAGAAACAAAAGTATAGAAGCTGTCATTTCATTAAACGACAAATTACAACCCGACCAAGGAAGCCTAAGCGTTAAAAAAATGATTCCTGTGAACGTCAAAAAAATTCTACTGTTCGAAGCGTGAGACCACCTCTGCCGCGAAGAAGCCACCACGAATTCGCGTAAGTTTTAGAATTTTTAGAGAACAGAAATCATTTTTAGCGAAGGCTTCCAAGTCTTGAATTGTTGTTTCTTTTGTTTGACTACGTCGAATCTTCGATTTCAAGACAAAAGAAATTAAAAAAAACAAAAATATTATGAACACATACATCGACATTGGCATTAACCTGACCAATAAACAATTCCACAACGAGCACGACGAAATCATCAACCGCGCCCTGGACAACGGAGTAGATCACATGATCCTTACCGGAACCAGCGTAAGAGGAAGCAAAGAATCCGCAGAAATCGCATCAGATTACCCCGAAATTTTATATTCCACAGCGGGAATCCATCCCCACGACGCTAAATCTTTCAATGCAGAAAGCATTCTCGAACTCAGAAAACTATTGAGTCTGGATCATGTTATCTCAGTAGGAGAGTGCGGACTGGATTTCGACAGAGACTTTTCTCCAAGACCCGTTCAGGAAAAATGCTACAGAGCACAGCTGCAATTGGCTGTTGAGGTTAATAAACCGCTTTTCCTGCATGAAAGATCAGCTTTTAAAAGATTTAATGAGATCACAGACGAATATCTTTCCAGACTGCCGGAAGCTGTTGTACACTGTTTTACAGGAACTCTGGAAGAAGCGAAAATTTATCTGGATAAAGGCTTTTATTTAGGATTTACCGGAGCAATAAGTGACGAGAAAAGATTCAGTCATCTGGAAGAAGTACTCAAATATACGCCTCTGGACCGGATGATGATTGAAACAGATGCTCCGTTTATGCTTCCGAAAAATATGCCGAGAACACAGAACCGCAGTAACGAACCATCTTATCTGCCCTATGTTGCACAAACGATTGCCCGCTGGAAGAAGATCAGTATTGCTGAAGTTGCAGATGAAACAACAGAAACGGCCAGGAATTTTTTCAGAATATAAAAAAGAGCTCTACCCATAAAGTAAAGCTCTTTTATTTCTGCAACACAAAGTTTCATGATTAATATTGTAGATTTAAGAAGTATTGATTCAATGAAACGGATGTTATCACACCGCTTCATCAGCGACGAAGTCACACCTCTTTGCCTTCTCAAAATAAAATATCAGGTTATTCAAACTTTGCGTTTATTTTAAATATCAAGCCAGATCAGAAACAGTCAGTCTGTTGATGAATACAGTTTCTAAAGACTTTTCAAAGCTGCTTCCAAAGCCAGTTCCATCATCGGCTTCAGGGCTTTTTCCCTTTCGTCGGCTGAGATCTTTTCGTGAGTAGGAATAATATCAGTAACGGTAAGAATCGTGGCTGCATTTTTTCCTAAATGCTGGGCATTGGCAAATAATCCGAAAGCTTCCATTTCTACTGCAGGACAGTTGTATTTAGTCGCGATAGCAGGAACGTTAGGATCTTTTCTATAGAAAATATCGCTGCTGTGTACATTGATCGCTTTAGCATCCAGAGAAAGCTCTTTAGCGGTTTCGTTGATCGTTCCAAAGATATTCCCCTGGTGAGAAAGGATTTCGTCTTCAATTTCCCAGGCGTATTTAGCGTAGGTACTTTCGCTGGCCGCATTTTCGATATTTAAAATATCAAAAAGTTTAAGATCCGTAGTATAAGCTCCGCAGGTTCCGATTCTGATGATCGTGTCTACCTCATATTCGGTGAATAACTCAAAAGAATAGATTCCGATGCTTGGGAATCCCATTCCGCTGGCCCCTACAGTAATTTCTTTGCCTTTATAAAGACCGGTATAATAAAAAATTCCTCTTGTTTTGCTTACCAGTTTAGCATCTTCCAAATAGTTTTCAGCAATATATTGTGCACGAAGCGGATCCCCCGGCTGTAATACTACTTTAGCAATTTCTCCTTTTTTTGCACTGATGTGAATACTCATAATTTTATTTTGAATGTGGGCAAAGATACTAAATATGTGAATTATGTGTCGTCAATTGTGAATAGTCAATCCGCGATGCTTGTGAATTTTTTTACGCTTATAAATTCACCATTGACTTGCGGAGCAAAATTGACCATTCACAACAATAACATTGCAAATCCGGAGCAACGATAGCATAATACAGAGCAGGTTCCCCAATATCCCGGAAGCTAATTTTGTATGATAAATAAAAATTTTAAAAATGAAAATTGAACATATTGCTATTTGGGTAAAAGACCTTGAAAAATCCAGAATGTTTTATCAGAAATATTTCGGAGCAGTTTCCAATAAAAAATACCATAATCCGGTAAAGAATTTTGAATCCTATTTCTTAAGCTTTGAAAACGGATGCCGTCTTGAACTAATGACTAAACCGGATATTCAGGAAAACGAAAACTCTTTTGAAGCACAGAAGTATGGAATTATACATCTGGCTTTTTCAACAGGAAGCCATGAAAAAGTGGACCAGCTTACAGAAACTTTAAGAAATGACGGATACCGGATTGCCGGAGAACCCCGTACAACAGGAGATGGTTATTATGAAAGTGTGATTCTGGATCCGGAGGGTAATATTCTCGAAATAACGGAATAGGGATAATGTCAATGGTGAATAGTGAATCCGCTTTGCTTGTGAATTTTTTACGCTGTTTCAATTCACCATTGACTTGCGCAGTAAAATTGACCATTCACAGGTAATATTCCTAAAAAATTTTATTCTCAGAGAAATAATTTTATTTTTGTTCAATGATGGAAAACAAATCCGCATTTTTAGATACCTTATTTCTGCTTCGGAAGGATGAATGTATTACAATCTTCACAGATCTTTATGAAATCTCTAAAAAAGAAGAACAGGAGGCTGCTGATTATTTCGAATCCGAATTTGAAAAAGAAAGATTGGAGTTTTTATCCGATCAGATCACCTGTGACCGTGAAACAGCTGTCTGGGCGGCAAAAATTCTGTATCACAGCGCACAGTTATACCTGATCAGGAAAGATACAGCGAAGAATCTTGACAAATTAATTCCTCCGTTTAATGGCAAAAGAAATGTCTCAGCCTTATTATCGGCGGACCTGTCACTGCGGTTTTTACCCCAGACGATTTCTGCTTTACAATCTGCCGATCCGGAAGACCCGTTGATCAAAATGCTGGAAAATATCCTCCTTCAGTTTCATTATTCAGGAGTTGGATTTGATCTGGATCTTGAAAACATCAACTGGGAAGAAGAATTAAAAGATAAAACCTATCGGAAACTCTATCTGGAAAGAATTGTAGAAAAAAAATCCTACAGACTGGCCGAAATTCCATACATCAATCAACTGTTGATCGCGGAGTTTGGGCTACATAAAGATATTTTCTGGAGAGAATTAAAAATGAGTGAGAATGGAAATTAGTTCGGCCGTAACAATGGGCCTGGCTGCAGGAACCTATCTGTTTTTATTTTGCATAATATCATATTATACCAATAATCTTCTTTTTAGGAAAAATGTGGGTGAAATCGGTATGTTCATCTCTTTTGGAAAACCGCTGTACAAATATTATCTGAAAAACGGGATCAAAATAAGCTTTGGATATGTTCCTTTAGGAAGCTATATCACCTTTAAAACCCACGAACTTCCTGTCCCTGTATCAGTAGATGATGCAGAAGCGGCATACAATAAAAGAAGGATTAAAATCCTTAATCTCGTGGTATTGGCTGTCATTGTACTGGCTCTTTTTACAGCGAGTTATATCATAGGTTATGATCCTGTTAAAATATTCAAAGACATTCTTTCCATTGAATACCGTTTAATCACGCAGAAGCTGCTTTATAAAGACCTTGCTTCGGCTGTTTTTGACCGTTATGAAATGTATGGTAAATACTTCTTTCTTTGCTTTGTGCTTGTAGTACAGTTTATAATCTCATTAGTGCTGGTCTTTGTGCTGTCACTTTGGGACTATTTAGGATTAATCCTGGGTATTCTTTTATTGATTGCTTATTTTAAATATAATTTGGCTTTTTTTATATTTCCGGTTAATTTTTACATAGATTCGCTTCTTACACTTGTCATAAGTGGGTTTATATATTTTTTACTGCTTAGATTTTTTATTAAATAAATACTAATGAACCATAATATTACAAAACTCAACACCGTTCTTAATTATGTAAAAGATACCTTCGTCGGGAAAAATGATGTGGTAGATCTTTTGGGAATCTGCCTTCTGGCAAGAGAAAATGCCTTTCTGTACGGACCTCCCGGAACCGCAAAATCTGCAATCGTAAGAACACTTTCCAACACGGTAAAAGATGGGAAAAACTTTGAATACCTTTTAACCCGTTTTACAGAGCCGAACGAGATTTTCGGTCCTTTCGATATCAGAAAACTAAAAGAAGGGGAACTTCTTACCAACACAGAAGGAATGATGCCGGAAGCCTCTATGGTATTCCTGGATGAGATATTCAATGCCAACTCGGCGATTCTGAACTCTCTGCTGATGGCTTTAAACGAAAAGATATTTAAAAGAGGAAAAGAAACCAAACATTTACCGGCATTGATGTTTGTCGGAGCAAGTAACGTTCTTCCTGAAGATGAGGCTCTGAATGCCTTATTCGACCGTTTCCTGATCAGAATCAATGTAGATTATGTAAATCCTGACCTTCTTCAGCAGGTGCTTTTAGCCGGAAGAAAACTGGAAAATCCGGTGGAAACGGAAACCCCTGAAATCCTTTCCGGTGAAATTAGAGAACTGCAGAATCTGTGCAGAACTATTGATCTGAAACCTATTTATGAAGTATATCTAAATACCATCATCAGCCTCAGAAATACAGGAATTGCCATTTCCGACCGTCGTGCTGTAAAACTACAGAACCTGATCGCTGCAAGTGCTCTGATCTGTGGAAGAAACGAAGCAATTCTGTCAGACCTTTGGGTACTGAAACATATCTGGGATACCGAAGAACAGATTGAAATTCTGGAGGGGATCATCAACAGGACCATAGAAAAAGATGAAAATCCGAAATCCCATCCCCAGGCCATGCAGAATAAAACCCCGAATCCTGAAGAAATCATGAAAGATGTAAAAATTTTGGTTGAAAAATGGAACGGCGGTGCATTGAGTTTTGAAGAACAGAATGTAATCAAAGATAAGCTGAGATACCTTCAGACCCGCTGCGACTGGATCCGAAATCCGGAACA
Organism: Chryseobacterium vaccae; assembly: GCF_009602705.1. NCBI lineage: Bacteria > Pseudomonadati > Bacteroidota > Flavobacteriia > Flavobacteriales > Weeksellaceae > Chryseobacterium > Chryseobacterium vaccae. Next base: position 4,221,692 of record NZ_VSWH01000001.1, read on the forward strand.
GAAACAATATATTCAACAGGAAATAGAAAGTTTATGGCAGAAAATCCTTCAAAGCGTGTAAAAGAATTCTGGGCAGAACTTCCGCGGGCAGATGAAGATTTTTTAGGCTCAATCCGGGACTGGAAAAATGTTCAGATCGCATTGGAAGAAGATGTGATCTGGATGAAAGGCTTTACCGGAGAACAGGCAGTTTCACCGGAAATTCAGCAGTTACCTGACTTTTTACTGTATGAATTGAGAGAAGGTCTCTTATTCAGGAAAGATGCTTTGGTTCCCAGTAAAAAAGTGAGAACCGCTTTGCTATGGACGCCTATTGATAAAGCTTTACGGCTTACTTTTCCACCGTCCAACCAGAATTTTTTTGGAATTGATGAAAAAGTAAAGGTCAGACTGGTTCCAAGTGAGGAAGAACAGCCTGTTATTGCCTTATTAAGCCTTATGGATGAGATTAAAGAAGCAATAATTGCCTTCCCGAAATTTAAACTGGAAAAAATAGACTGGACGGTTATTAATGATAAAGCCCTGTTTTTAGGAACACCATTATTAAGCCTTCCGGGGAAAACCCTTTGGATGAAAGACCATCATCTTCTTCCGGCGGGTTATGATTTTGAATTTAAAAATTTAAGCACTCTGTTACAGAGAAAATATAATGCAGCTCAGGACATGTGGCTTTTATGGAATGAAAACGGAAGTGTTTTACCTCTTGATAAAACCGATTTCCGTAAACTTTCCGTAAGCTCATTTCGTCTGACTGAAAAATCAAAGGAATGGATCTGAACGAATATTTCCAATCATACCAAAACTATTTCTGGGAATGGACTACCGATAAAGATGTTCCGGATCCCACAGGCTATCATGAAAACAACCTTATCATCATTCCGAATGTAGGGGCGGTAGCGTATAGACCTTACATTATGGAAATTCTGAAAGAGTTGATGCTGCAGGGGTTCCCGCCCTTCGGAGCATTATTGCTGGTGCTGTATGCCTCTCAGGATGGATACCTGAATTTAGACGGAATATATTATTATCTGAATAAAGTACAGACGGAAAGCAAAGAGGAAGTCCGTTTGGATATAGAATCAGGATTTAAATTTCTTGAAAACCTGAAAAATCTGGGACCGCGTTATAAAACCGGACAAAATAGGATTATGCTTTTACAGACCCTGTTCAGACATACTCCGCGTTTGGTGAGATCCTCTACAAGTGCAGACATGATCTTAAAAGGATTTGCCAGAAGACCTCACAGCCTTGCCGATTCGGCAGAGAAAAAAGAGTTGACAGATGCCGTTAAAATAAAAGACATCCGCACGTTAGCGATATTAAATGAGAAATTTCCGTCGGTAGAATCCATCATCAATGTCATGAAAGGGACCGTTGATATTCCTGAGCTGGAAGATGAAGTGGCCGAAGAAGAAACTACTGTTGAAACCAATAAAGATTTCATTCAGGAACTGATTGAAGAACCAAAAACTTTTCAGGTAGGAAGCCTGATCAAAAGAATCTGGAGCGGCCTGAAAATTCCTATGCGTCATCTTTCTCCCGGAGAACAGCCCATCGGAGGAATTTCTGATATGACGAATAAAGGAGAGCTTCATCGGATGCTTTTATCAGAATTTGCCAATGAAGATGATGTTTTCATGAACCGTGTTGCTAATAATGAAGCATTATATATCCAGCGGGAAATTCCGCCTGAAGAAAATATCTTTGAAAGAATTATTTTAATTGATACTTCTATAAAAAACTGGGGAACCCCAAAAGTATTAGCATTTGCCTCAGCTATTGCCGTGATCAAACATCCCAAAGCCCACTCCGAATGTAAAGTTTTTGCATTAGGACAAACTATTGTGCCGGTTTCTCTGGATAAGGTGGAAGAAGTAGTAGAAAACCTCAACCATGTAAGTCCGGTACTGGAGGCTTCCCAGGCTCTGGAAAAGTTCTTTGAAGAAGATCACAAAGAAAAGGATCTTGAAGTTTTTTTCATTACTCATCAGGATAATCTTGCTAACCATAAATTACAGAAAGTAATTAACGAAAACAGAGACCGTCTGAAATTTCTTGTAACAACTTCTGCAGACGGAGAACTGAATTTCTACAAACATCATAAAGGAACAAGAAAACATATTCAAAAGATTCTGCTTCCGTTGAAAGAGTTGTGGGCGAATCCTCCACAGAGAAGATCGAAGGCTCCTCAGGATTCCCGTAACGGAAAGAAAACAGATCTTCCGTTGAATTATCCAATCCTGTTTCCTTCTCCGGTTGGCCAGATTGCCCAGTTCATGTATGAAGGAGAATACTTTATTTTAAGCAGCAAAAAGCAGCTGCTCCGAACTTATCTGTCTGATAATTATTACAACAGGGAGTATTATGACCGTCATAAAACCCATCATGGCTGCGAGGTTCTGTTTGAAAATATCTCTATAAGGCCCAAAGGACAGTTTGCCTTGGCAAAAAACAAACAGCAGCAGTTCATCCTGTGTCAGTATCAGCCGGATAAAAAGCTGATTTCAAAGTTAAACCTGAACACCAAAGAATATTCAGAACTGAATATTACGGGAAAAATTATTCCACAGGAATTTAAGCTGGTTTATTTTAACAGGAATTTTTATCTGTTTTACGCGAAAGCTCCCTGGATTTCCGAAATTAACTTAGAAGGAAATATCTCTATTGAACAGGTTAAAAATGATGAAGAGATTGCCAGAAGCTATTCTAAGATAGAAATAGAACTGAGTAAATTATCCTCCGGAATCAGAGTTCTAAGCAGTTTCAACAGAATCGGGATCAATTCGGAAAATAAGCTGGTGATTTCCAACCATGAATTGCATAAAAATTATGTCAACACACTGACCTTGCGTAAAAATAAGCATCAGATAAAAATTTTTGCAGGTAAGAATAAAAACAAATTCAGTTTTTCCGATGGAAGCGACATCATTACAGATTCCCGAGGGGTGCTGACATTTAAAAGCAGTAACAAAAATATTCCGGAATTTTATATTCCTTCTGCAGAAAATAGTTTTCTGGCGATGGCTGCAGATACCGAATTTAGTGGTTCCGAATATTTCCTGCCGGATCACACTCTGCTAAAGGTGAGAAAAATGGAAGATATGTATGAAGAGTATTTGAAAAGATTTATAGATCAGATTGTGGAATATGGAACTTAGAATAAAACCTTTTCCGAAGAATAATTATCCTAAAAAAGGGCTTTTAATAAAAGGTTCCTCACCATTCACATGGTTATATGAGATGGAAACTTTAGGCATAGATCTTGATCATGTCCGCTCTTTTGCGATTCCTTCCAACGAGCCGAACGGAATATATGGGTGTTTCCTCATATTTAACGGTTCTGCTCCTGATGAGATCGGACGAAATGCTTATTTTCAGTGTGTGGATGGCAAATTGTTTATTCCAGAGAATACGATTTTCTATCCCAAAGTAAATCCTGAAGACTGGCTGAATACAGATGCGGAATTTCTGATTATGCATCCTGAATTTGGTATGGTGAAATTAAATGAAGAGATCGACTGGATCTCATTAATTCAGCATCCGGAACAGTCAAAAGATACAATCCGAAAACCATCCAACGGGGTAAAGATTCCCCAGAAAATTGAGAGCTATACCGTAGAAATGGACGATGACCAAGTTCTGGAAGCTCTTGAGAAACCGAAGACCGAGGAAGAATGGATGAAAAGCCTGCCTTTCGATCTGAAAAAAGTAATGGCCGGCAATAAAAAAGAGATTGAAAAATACCTGAACTATATTGAAAAATACCCTGACAGGGCTGTAGATCTCGGAGTTCCGCTGGATGTGATGGGAACCTCAAGAGGAGATGGTTTCGGGAATTTTAAATTTGGAAATCCCTGGCTGGATAAGCTTTTTGGAGGAAAAGAAAATGCAAGCGGTTCCGGGCGGGATTACCGCTGGGTTTTCTGGGTAATTTTACTGGCAATCGGCCTGGTCAGCATGTTTAGGCATTGGGGTGAAAGTGAGCCTGCAAAAAATGCTACAGCTTCCTCAGGTGAAATTTATACAGGACCGGGCAAAGAGCAGGATCCGAATCTAATGAAGCCTGTGGTAGCTTATCAGTCAGGCGTTACTGATATTGATATGAAAATAGATTCTATGTACGGCCGGAAAAGACGTGAGCTGATGCAGGAAAGTGTTTTGGCCAACATGATGTACCATAATCCAAAAAAAGAAACCACCTACAAGGAATATCTGGATAAAGGAGGAAGGCCTATTGAAAACATTTATAAAGATATTGATGGCATAAAAGCTAAAGTCAAAACATCTGAAGATTCCCTTAAAAAAGTGTACCGCAAGAGAATTACAGAATATATCGGGCAGAATGAAGCGGGCTACCGGCAGAAAATTAAAGATTCCATCAAAAAAGCCAATCCCGGAAAAGCTGTAGACAATGGAACTGTGAAAACAGTCTGGAAGAAAAAGCAGGTGCTGGTGGAAGATTCGCTGGGCCGTCTTTACGGAACAAAAGAATATGCTGATACACCGGTTTATAAGAATGAAAATTCAGACATTGGCGAAATAGAAATTAAGAAGCCTTATCAGAAGCAGAACATTTCCTTTTCGGATATTTTCTGGCTGATTGTAGCCATGACAGGAGCTGTTGGTCTCTACTCCTTCATTATTAAAAAAAGATCCCTGAACGTTGGTGGAGATCATGTTCCGGGCGGAGTCAAGATTTTCCTGATGATTGTTCTGGTAGCCATGCTGGCCTATATTTTCTATCCTTTGATTGAAATGTACGGTTACAACTGGTTCGTATGGATTCTCATCATTTGCGTTATACTCCTTCTTTACCGTTTGTTCAGTGAAGATAAAACCATTTTAAAATCAGATAAAGATGAATAGGCAGAAGTTTATAGATAAATTCATGGCGGCATTTTTCATTCTGGCGATCCTTAAGATCATCGGAATTCTGGCGCAGCTTTTTCATCAGAGTTTTTGGGAGGTAATATGGACCCTGGTTGTTTTCGCTTTTGTGGCCATTATGATTTTTGCCGTTCTGCTTCGTCTTGAAAAGAAAGAAAAAGGACAAAATTCATCAGGAGGAAAGAGCAGGGGAGGAAGTGTCTATGTAGAAACCTCTATTTTTGATAAGATCAGAAATAAATACGAAGAGCTGGCAGAAAAGTACATCGCAGAAAAGGATTACAAAAAAGCGGCAAAAGTTTATATGAATCTTCTTCAGGATCATTACCGAGGGGCAAGAACATTGGAAGACGGAGGCTTTTATACCGAAGCAGCAGTTGTTTATCTTAAAAAACTGAAGAACAGAACAGATGCTGCAGCCTGCTATGAAAAAGCAAAGCAGTACAAAAAAGCTATTGACCTTTACAAAGAACTTGAACAAAAAGAAAAAGTGGGTGACCTGTACAGGATCATCAACGATATAAAAAATTCCAATACCTATTATCAGATGGTGGTGGATGATTATGTGAGCAACAGCCAGATGGTGAAAGGCTCTCTGATCTACCGCAAAAAAATGGAAATGCCGGAAGAAGCACAAAAAATCCTGCTGAAAGGCTGGGAAGAAAACAAGGATGCTTTCAACTGCCTGAATAATTATTTTGCGAATATCTTTGATGTGAAACAGCTCGAACATTCCATTCAGGAACTCTATCAGAAGACACCTGAAGATAAAAAGATCATTTACCTTGATGCCATGAAGCATGAATTTAAAAAAGATCCGAAGCTTCAGACAGCAACCCGGAACATCGCTTACGAAATCATCACCGAAAAGGTAGCAGGACATTCCGAAATTGTCAACGAACTGAAACATTTTAATCCGGATGATGAGGTGATCCTGAAAGATATTTCCAGATATAAGACAGGACGGAATAAGATGTTCAGGAATTAATGCTTTTTAAAAGTTAAAAGGTAAAAAGATTTCATTGAAGCATTATACCTAAAAAAGTATCTTTGATGTTTCCTTAATTGATCTTAAAACTTAAAGAGTCTTAATGGTTCAAATAAAAATAAAAATGGATCACACCAACAAATACCTTTATTTAAAGCACGAAGGCAAAAATGCATATAAGATCGTTCTTGAAGCTACAGGAAATGGGAAAATGCCTTTGCAGGGAGTAAAGAAAATCAGAGAAATATTTCCGTTTCTTTCTCTAGCCGAAGCCAAGGAAATTGTCGTCATTGCAACTTCTGAGTACAAAAGCTTATATGATTATCCGGGAAGCTTATTCAAAGAGCTGGAAGAGTTAAATGATTCAACAAACGAGTCGTCTATTTGAGATCTCAAAAAAACAAGCTAATCAAGGCTTCTGAGCCATTATTTTTATTCGCCTACCTTGTGAAGATTATCAATTAATTAAGAAAAAGATTTATCTTTGCGCCATAAAAATATGAAACTACAAAGAACACATATCAATGCAGAACTATGCGAAAGCCCTTCAATAAAGGGATTATTCGTGTATGATTGGATGATATTGAGTGAGGCGAAATGTGCATTCTTTGGAAATTATTTACAGTGAACCCGTAAAAATTTTATCAAAATATAGCAAAAACGCCTCGGTTGCCGGGGCGTTTTTTGTGTTTTCAGGGCAAAAATTATTTAGAACGAAAAAAAATAACCATAGAAGTAAAAATTTTTTAATTAACAATGAACAATTAATAAGAAAATAAAGCGTGATAAGTAACCCAGTGAGAGACAGTCATTTAGGTATTTAAGAGATCTGCAATCTATTGCAGATAGGAATTTTCTATTCTGAATTTTAATTGTAATTAATTGATTTTCAAATAGTTAATTGAAAAATAAATTTGCAGGTTTCAAAATTTCATATTTACTTTGCAACCGAAAATTGAAAGCAACAGGTTTTCAGGATTCATTTAATAATTTAAAAACAAACAGTACAATGCTACAATTACATAACATACAAAGTCAGTTTTCAAAACTACACGGACAAGAACCGATGGAGCTGTGGTATGCGAATATTCTTGATTGTGGATTTATTGATAAAAGGTGCTTATATACGTAGGTCTCTCATGACCTGACACGTAAAAATATAGTAAGCGCCTCCCGAAAAGAGGCGCTTTTTTTATGGTTTCTTTAGCTTATTTGGTAAAGCGCCGGTCTGTGGAACCGGAGAACAGGGTTCGATCCCCGGAGATACCCCAAATAAAAAGATCCTATAGCTCAATTGGTTAGAGCGTCGGCCTGATACGTCGAAGGTTGAAGGTTCAAGTCCTTCTGGGATTACAAAAAATGGTCTATTGAGGTAATGGCTAACCTGCCCGACTGTCTCTTGGGCACTGCGGGTTCGATTCCCTTATGGAGTACAAAAGTGAAATGGTCAACAGCCATTCACAAATGATAAACGATTTCGTAGCTCAAGTGGTTAGAGTATCGGTTTCATAAGCCGAAGGTTGAAGGTTCGAGTCCTTCCGAAATTACAAAAATGATTCTGTAGCTCAATGGTAGAGCGCTGGTCTGTTAAACCAGAAGTTGAAAGTTCGAGTCTTTCCGGAATCGCGGATAATTAAATGTTAATTGTTTCAAAAGAGAAGAAGAAAGGGTTTGTCAAGAGCAGAAGATCTTTACGCCAAAACACAATACAGACAGACTTTTTCTTACCTCAAAAATGATGGTTCGCCGAAGTGGAAGAGTCGGGGCGGTCTGCAAAACCGTTGCGTGAGCTGAGTGGGTTTGAAATGTGAAACATTCGTGAATTCAAATAAAAAAATAAAATGGTTATGAACAATCCCATAGCCATCTCAAGGAAGAAGCTGGAAAATGAAGAAAGAGAAAAATAAGGCTGAATAACCTTCAGCAATGATGAAAACTAGTTAGTTCGAAAAAATAAAAGCCTGTCAAGCGCAGAAGTTCTTATATCAAAAAAAAAAATTAAGACAGGCTTTATTTTTTCAAAAAAGGAAGTGCGCCGGAGTTGGAGAGTCGGGGCAGACTGTAACTCTGTTGCTTCATAGCTGAGTAGGTTCGAATCCTACCACTTCCACCAAAAACCACCGGTAATGTAACGGCAGCATGCAGGAACTATACTCTTGTTGTTCAGGTTCAATTCCTGGTCGGGCGGTTTTTTAATAAAAGATAAAAATTGATGATAGGCTTCAGAAAAGAAGTCTTGATCAGGAAACATACATTACTCATGGAAAGAGAAAAGTTTGTCAAGCGCAGAAGATCTTTACAAACACTAACAGGCATAGTTTATTAATAGACAGACTTTCTCTGACCTTTTTAAAAATGATCAGTAATGAGCAATAAGTAATGAGTACTTTCAGACATTACCTATTACTCATTACCCATCATATAAGTACGCGGGAATGGCGGAACTGGCAGACGCACTTGATTTAGGCTCAAGGTATTGGGGGTTCGAATCCCTCTTCCCGTACAAAATTATCAGTAATGAGTGATAGGCAATAAGTAATTTCAAACATTACCGATTACTCATCACAAAACCCGGAAGAGTGGTGTACAAGGTGTGCACATTAGTCTGAAAAACTAAAGGTACAGGTTCGATTCCTGTCTGTTCCACAAAACAGCATAACACTGATCCATAGTGTAACTGGCAGCACCCAAGATTTTGATTCTTGGAGTTCAGGTTCGAATCCTGATGGATTAGCAAAAAATACTCCGATAGTGTAATGGCAGCATCCCGGTCTCCAAAACCGTTGGTACTGGTTCGAATCCGGTTCGGAGTGCAAAAAATGAATGATTGAAAACATTCAAAAAATAATTTTTATGAACTATAGAATTGAAACGTAGAATTTAAAATGTAAAAAAATGGAAACGCAACACGAAACATGGCAGAACATGAATGGAAAAATTTTCCGTAACTCTATCACACAGCTGGTAGAAGAAGCCATCATCCGCGAACTGGCAGCCGGGCACCGTCTGAAAGTATGTGTAGGATCAGATTCCCACGTATACGGAGAGGCCATCAATTATGCTACGGCAGTAGTATTCGTTCGTGAAGGAAAAGGAGCGTTTACCTTTATCAGAAAAGAAAGAGAGATACAGACGATCAGTATCAAAGAAAGGATGCTGAATGAGGTGAACAGATCCGTAGCAACAGCCTACGCTATCTGTGCCGTTCTGGATGCTTATGGCGTAGAAATGGAGGTACACGCAGACATTAATACCGACCCGGAATTCAAATCAAACACCGCTTTGAAAGATGCCATGGGATACATTCTCGGAATGGGGTATGTCTTTAAAGCAAAACCCTTTGCCTTTGCAAGCTCCAACTGTGCCGATATGATGGTTTAATCTTTTTGATCTGACAATGAAAACAGTTTTAATTATTAATGGAGAAAACTACTGGGATGATTACTTTGCCGGATTCAACACTATCCGGAAAAAAGTTCAGACCTCGGAATGTATCATAAAAAATGATGTTCTCTACGTCGCAGATGTGGAAGGAGCATGCAGCCCGGATGTCATATTCTGGAGATTGGGAGCTGTAAATCCTGAAGCTAAGCATAGAAATATGCTTGAATTGATTCAATATTCAGGAGTACCCTGCATCAACTCAGCGGAAACCCTGCTGAAAGGATACGACAGATTATCCATGTTGAATACGCTTAAAAAACTGGAATTACCGGTTATAGATTTCAATGCAGCGACAGGAACAGCTCATCTGAAAAATCTGGAAATGCCGTTTCCGTTTGTTGTTAAAGTGGGAAACCACCATGGCGGATATGGAAAAAGTCTGGTATCCGATGAAGAGCAATGGGAAGAACTTAAAGACCTGCTGTTTATTCATCAGGATTATGTAACGGTTGAGAAATTCATTGATTATAAATATGATATACGCTATCTGGCCGTCAATGATAAAGTATGGGCTATGAAAAGAAAAGGCAGATATTGGAAAGCCAATTCATTAACCCAGGAATACCAGATTATTGAACCTGAAAAAGAGTGGATAGGAAACGTAAAACTGTTACAGGAAAATATTAAAGCGGATATTGTAGCTATTGATGTTCTGGAAACAGAAAATGGAGAAAAAACAATTGTAGAATATAATGATATTCCCGGTCTTACCGGATTCCCGGAAGAAGCAAAGCTGGAACTATCAGAAACTGTGAAAAACAAATAAAAGAGAACCTTAAAAACTAGTAACCATGTATTTTTTAATTCAGGCTAATGTATATTTAGATCCCGACCATTACAGGATTTTTGATGCTCTGGAAGAACTGGGTATTGATTATGAAGTGATCAATATTCCTCCAACGGCAGAAAAAATAGATTTCAAAACAGACCGTAAGGATGTTTTTGTATATGGTTCGGTGACAATTGCAAGACTGGCCAGACAAAATTCAGACTGGTTTCCCGGTTCTTTTTACGGAGGAAATCATTTATATGAGGTTTATTCTCAATATTATGGCGAAAATCTCCTGAATCATACCATTTCCGTACATAAAATCTCAGAAGCTTTACCTTGGAGAAAGGATGAAATGAAATTCATTAAACCTTACACAGAAGCAAAGATTTTTACAGGAAAAGTTTTCACAGAAGCAGAATGGAACGATTTCGTTTTTGAATCACTGGAAAATTCGTCCAACAGGATTACAAAAAATTCTCTGGTACAGGTTTCCGAAGCTAAACGAACGGTAAAAGAAGCAAGACTTTGGATTATTGGCGGACAGATTATTGATGGAGGCTATTATAAATTCAATGATAATGCTCCTTTTGAAGAAACAGTTTCAGAAGACGGATTAGCTTTTGCCCGTGAAATGATTCAGCTTTTCAATCTTGAAGAAGCCTTTGTAATGGATATTTGTTTTACAGATGAAGGCTGGAAAATTGTTGAAATCAACTGTATCAACAGTTCCGGATTTTATCCCAATACCAATGTGAAAAGTATTATCAGAGCTTTGAATATTTACTTTTCCCAATAAAAAATACAGAATGTTTTTATACGATAAAGTCATAGTCATTGATATTGAAGCGACCTGCTGGGCAAAAGGAGAAGTTCCCGAAAATTCAAAAAGAGAAATTATTGAAATCGGGATCTGCAAACTGAATATGTCAGATGGAAGCATAGAAGATAAAAGAAGCTATCTGATCAAACCTTTATATTCAGAAATAAGCGAATACTGTACAAACCTTACAGGAATTACCGCTGAAAAACTGGAAAAAGAAGGAGTGACCTTTCAGCAAGCCTGCTCCAATATCAAAAACAGATACAATTCCCTGCACAGAACCTACGCCGGCTATGGTGGATTCGATAAGTCGATTATGGAAAGCCAGTGCAGCGAATTGGGAGTGAAATTCCCTTTCAGTGAGACCTATCTCGATCTGAAAGTGATGTTAAGTCTAATGAGCGGTGAAAAACCGATCGGACTTCTGAAAGAACTCGAAGCAAGAAATATCAGTTTTGAAGGAAGTGCACACAGTGGTGCAGATGATGCCTTTAATACGGCAAAGCTTCTGTATCATGTTTTAAAAAAATAAAGCAATGGAAATAACCAAAAGATTATTGTTTCTGGATGATATAAGATACCCAATTGAAGCGTATCATTATACAAAGAAGGACATTTTCCTCAGAAAAGACTGGCATATCGTCCGGAATTACGAACAGTTTGTCAACAGGATTTTGGAAAAAGGACTTCCGGAAATGATTTCTTTTGACCACGACCTTGCCGATGAACATTATTTAAAACCGGATACCCTGGAGTTTGTTGAGAAAACAGGCTACGACTGTGCAAAATGGCTCATAGAATACTGTATGGATAACTATTTAGACTTACCAAAATTCTACTGCCACTCCATGAATCCCGTAGGAAAAGAGAATATTCTAAACCTATTAAAAAATTTTAAGAACCATTAAATTAATAACGGATTGAATTATAAGAATATTAAGATGAATTTCACTTTAAAATGTGCTGTCTATGAAAAATCTTTGATTTTTTCCTTAATTAAACTTAAAACTTACCAGAATCTTAATGGTTTAAAACAACATTAAAAACTAAAAAATGATTTTCAAAACATATAACGCTATAGAAAATGCTTACCAGGCCCGCGTGATCGATCAGATCAGGATTCAGGGTTTTGGGGATGAGGTTTTCATCGTACAGGAGAAGGTCCACGGTGCTAATTTCTCTTTCTTTACCGATGGAAAGGAAATTAAGATTGGAAAACGGACCGCTTTCATCGAAAAAGATGATAAATTTTATAACGCACATCAGATTTTGGAACGTTACAGAAAAAACGTAACCGATTTGTTCCATAAAGTAAAAACGCTGTTTCCGGATCTTGAAACCGTAGTCATCTATGGTGAATTGTTCGGCGGAGGCTACAAACATAAAGAGGTTGCACCCGTAAAAGATGCCGTAAAAGTACAGGCAGGGGTGGAATATGCACCTTATAACGAATTTTATGCTTTCGACATCAAGCTGAATGGAACCACTTATCTGGATACAGACAAAGCCAATCAGATTTTTGAGGAAACCGGATTTTTCTATGCTAAAATTCTATTCCAGGGAACTCTGGAAGAAGCTTTGAAGTACCCGAATGCCTTTAATTCAAAAATTCCGGGATGGCTTGGCCTTCCTGAAATAGAGGATAATAGGTGTGAGGGAACCGTGGTCAAAACTTTAAAAACCCGTTATTTTGGAAATGGAGCCAGGATTATTCTTAAAAATAAGAACGAAAAGTGGGTCGAAAAATCCAAAGTAGAGAGAAAAGAAAGGAAAACCATTCAAAAACAGGTCAATTTCAGTGAAAAAGCTCAGGAAATCTGGAATGAAATTCAGAAATACGCTACTGTTAACAGATTGAATAACGTAATGAGCAAGATCGGCGAATTTGAACCTAAAATGATGGGACAGGTAATTGGCCTTTTCTCACAGGATATCCTGACTGATCTTGAAAAGGATTTCCCCGGCATTTTTACAGCAATAGAAAAAGATGAGCAGAAAAGAATCAATAAAAAACTGAATTCTTTAGCCATTGATGTGATAAAAGAAGAGCTGATGACTCTTAAAGTGTAGTTTCGGTAAATTTTTACCGGAACTTTTTTATGTGTACAATCCCACAGCAGAAGCTTTTAAAAAAAAACTTCTGTGATAAAAAACCAGAAAAAATGATACAGGCAGAAATAAAAAGTCTTTTAAAAGAAGACATCAGCATATTGGTGAAAATTCCGAACTCTTCAAAACATTATTTATGTGACTGCGGGGAAGCAAGCCTACTCACGGTGAAGGAAGCACAGTCGGTTTCAGCAATATTCATCAGTCATACCCATATTGATCATTTCTCCAATTTCGATGGAATATTCAGACATCAGATAGGGAGTGGCGAAAAAGTTGTGATCTGTGGGCCGGAAAATATTCACCGGCAAGTTGAAGCCAGATTAAAATCCTATACCTGGAATTTAATAGATGAAGGTGCCATAGCTTATGAAATCCGGGAAATTGTTGCAAAAGACAAAATCAATATTTACACCATTCACCCTCCGTTCTGGAATGCAGAGCAGGCAGGAAGTCAGGATTTCCTTTTTAAAGATGAATCTGTGGAAGTTGATTTTGCAGTTCTCGATCATAAGACAGCTTCTGTGGCTTACTTATTCAAAGAAAAAGATTCTGTGACATTCCATGAAAATGCCTCAGAATATAAAAAAGGAAAATGGATCAGCGAACTGAAAACTGCTTTTGAAAACAACAATTCGGATAAAGAAATTGAAATTGAGGGAACGGTGTACAAAGCTTCAGATCTCTTTTATCATTTAACACGTACCGAAGGCTATAAACTGGGCGTTATCATGGATCATGCAGTGTCTGAAGACAATTATAAAAAGATAAAAGCAGTTTTCAAAGGAGCGGATAAAGTATACATTGAAACCTTTTACAAAGATGAAGATCAGGAATTTGCAACAGCTAATTATCACAGTTTTGCTTCAGCATCCGGAAAGATCATGAACGAATGTGGAGTAAAAGAAGCTGTTCCCGTTCACTTTTCAAGAAGATACACCGAAAGTGATGTACAGGAAATTGAAACCGCTTTTTATAAAGCATTTCAGACCGTTAAAAACAATTAGTAATTAAACTTTACAATCATAAAGCCGAATCAACAGAGCATTTTATGGTTGAACAAAAACAATTAAAAAAAATGAAACCAAATATTTTTTTCACGGCAGACCATCATTTCGGTCATGCCAATATTATAAAATTCTCAGAAAGACCTTTTGAATCATTGGAACAGATGAATGAAGAGCTTATCAAGAGATGGAACGAGAAGGTTGGTGTCAATGATACCGTCTATCATTTAGGCGATGTCAGCCTCGGTAAACCTGATTTTACCAAAGAAGTCCTCGACAGGCTGAACGGTAAAATCCACCTGATAAAAGGCAACCATGAAGGCGCGGCACTTACCTATCCCAAACGTTTCGAATCCATCAGAGATTACCACGAACTGAGAGTTGATGAACCGGACAACAGCAATAGCAATCAGAAAATTATTCTTCTGCATTACGCCATGCGCAGCTGGAACGGCTCTCACCGCGGAGTTTGGCAGCTCTACGGTCATTCACACGGAACATTACCGGACGATGAAATGGCCCTGAGCTTTGACGTGGGAGTTGACTGTCATAATTTTTACCCGATTTCTTATGAAGAAGTCAAAGAAATTATGAAACGAAAAAAGTGGACACCCCCGTTTGCCCCAAGAAATTAAATTTAAAATAAAAAAGGGAGATAGAAACAGGGAGAAAGAAAATTGAGAAAGACCATATTAAATTCCATCTTCTGGCTCCCATCTTCCCCCTTTAGAAAATGTAAACCAATGAAAACAACAGAAAATATATTAATTATAGACCTTGAAGCCACATGTTGGGATAACCGCCCGCCCAGAGGTCAGGAAAGTGAGATCATTGAGATCGGAGTATGCATCATGAATGCAGCTACCGGCCGTATCTCCCAAAATGAAGGAATTTTAGTGAAACCGCAATATTCAAAAGTAAGTCCGTTTTGTACAGAACTGACTTCCCTTACCCAGAAAATGCTGGACGAAGAAGGTGTGATGCTGGAAGATGCACTGGACATTCTGCGTGCAGAATATGATTCCCAAGACCTTACCTGGGCCAGTTACGGAAATTACGACCTGAATATGCTGCAAAGCCAGGCCAGAAGATTTAACGTGGATTATCCGCTGAGTTATGACCATATCAACGTGAAAACCCTGTTCGGCCAGCTGCATCCAACAGTCAGGAAAAGTGTCGGAATGGCCAGAGCTCTAGGTGAACTGAATATGAAACTTGAAGGTACTCACCATCGAGGAGTAGATGATGCGAAAAATATTGCTAAAATCCTTTACTGGTGCCTGAATCAGGCTTAAAAATAGGAGTGAAATTCACTTAAAATCCGTATATTTAAAGAAATAACCTGTACCTGAAATGATTGAAAAAATTAGCCCGATTGAGCACATCAGAATGCGTCCGGGAATGTATATCGGAATCCCAAACCATTATGGAATTCTGGAAATGTTAGGCTATTTGATAGAGGATTTTTTTAAAGCAGGTATTGATGAGATACATTTCTCTCTGAAAGATGATAATCAATTGATTATTGAAGGATTTGGTAAAAAAAGTTTACTGTTACTAAGCAATACTTTAAAGAATGTTGATTCACATTTTAGTAAAAATTGTCCTTTCTCTCTTATCGAAATTCTGGCACTAAGTGAATCATCAGAAATGATGGTTAATGATAATGGTAATCAGTATGGAATAAGATCAGATAAAGGAAAATTGAAGGAGCTTACATCCGTTTTTCAGGAAACATGTAACAAT
The DNA here is from genome assembly GCF_009602705.1 of Chryseobacterium vaccae. Taxonomy (NCBI): domain Bacteria; kingdom Pseudomonadati; phylum Bacteroidota; class Flavobacteriia; order Flavobacteriales; family Weeksellaceae; genus Chryseobacterium; species Chryseobacterium vaccae. Next base: position 4,237,465 of record NZ_VSWH01000001.1, read on the forward strand.
ATAAAAATAGACTATATCCCCGATCGGGAAATTTTCAAAGACCTTTGTCTTAATTATGAAATACTTAATCATTTATTCAGAAGATATGCCTTTCTGAATCCTGAAATTAAGATTAAAAGTGTCAATGAATTAAACAAAGATCAACAAGTCAATATTTTTCACTTTCCCAATGGAGTTTCTGAGATCATGGATTACGAACTTGAAAAAAGATTTCTCTATTACAGTCCTTTTTTTAAATTGGATTTCCAAAAGAAAACGGAATTTTCTTATGCGGTTGCTTTGCTTTTTTTTAATAACTGTTATGAAGCTTTTAAGATCAAAACCTACGCGAACTATAAAGAAGCTACATTGGGAGGTTCTCTATTAGATGGAATAATGCAGGGATTTCAAAAGTTTTTTAAAGAAGAAGCACGAAAGAAAAATAAAAGAATAAGTGTTCGTTCTGCTAAGCTTAAACAACATCTTTTTCTTTATGCATCAGTAACAGGGGAGCTTACTTTCCTTGGAGCAACCAGACAGAAACTTGGAACACCTTTAGTTCAAAAAGAAAGTAAAGAATTCGTCTATCAGGAACTGAAAACTTATTTTACTGATAAAGACGACGAACTCATTGATGTTCTCCGGATATTTGAAATAACAGCAGAGATATAAATATTCAGCTAAAATAAGGATCGTACAGCCGTATGATCCTTATTTTATTATGCTTTTTGGCAATGATCAGAATTTTTTTACCTATAAAATCAAATAATTTTCTTTAATTTTTTAATACGCAAAAAGGTTGCGCAATTGGTTTCTTACTTTGCATCATCAAAATGAAATACTACTAAAATTTTGAAAAACAGATTTTAGTCAAAATATCAGACAGGCCATGTTGGAGTGTTTCTGTATAGCACCATTGCAGGAGATTTTATTGAGAAATATGATGTTCTTCTGTTCAGCGGGTCTGAAGGTTAGGAGTTTTCCATAAAATTCCATGCGCTATGGGTCGAAGGTTCGAATCCTTCTATTTCCTTCACGGGAATATAACTCAGTTGGTTAGAGTAATAGCTTATGATGTGTGGGTTCGAATCCCACTGCCAATTCGATTGGTATGGCGGAATGGTTGACGCGCTGCACTATGACTGCAGTATCATTGAAATAGACTCAAAATCTATTTTTTATGCCGAGTTTTAAATGTTTCTCATTAAAAAAACATCTTTTTACAGGAAAATCTGAGGTTTTTTCAGCTGTTGGATCAGCATTTTGGAAAGACCTGCAGGAAAAGATTTTTCTGAAGATGAAATCGGTCTTAGGAACAGACCTTATTGGATAAATAGAGTTAATGAAAAGCTTTTGTATGAGTTTCAAAAAAGAACAGGATACAGAATCATGAAATCAACAATACCATTCAAAAAGCTGTTCAGAGGCAGAATGAATTTTCTGAAGCCCTTTTCTTCCGTTGTTTTTGAAAGAAACAATCTCGGTTTTTCCCTTTTTTAAATAAATAATAACCATAAAATACAATTAGAAATGTTGAAAAAAATTACAGTTAAAGCATATCAGACAGGTCTTGTTTTCCAAAACGGAAACCTTATTCAGATCCTTAAAGAAGGTGGTTACTGGATGTTCGGAAATAAAACCGTAACGATTCATGACATGAAAACAGCATTTCATGCCCCTGAAGACCTTAACCTTCTTCTTAAAAATGAACAACTGAACACTATGTTACAGGTAATTGATGTAAAAGACGGCGAAATCGTGCTGGTCTATGAGAACGGAATTTTCAAAGAAGTATTGAAAGTAGGGCAGTACGCCTTCTGGAAAGATATTCTGAAAAGAGAATTTCAGAAAATTGACCTTACCAAAGTGGAAATCACAGAAAACATATCCAGAACCGTTCTGGAAAATCCAATGTTGAGAAACTTCGTAAGAAAATTTTCAGTGATCAACCAATATAAAGGAATACTGCTTATTGACGGGAAACTTACGAAAGTGCTTGAACCGGGAACATACAACTTCTGGATGAATGAAATTCCTATTGAAGTAAAATGTGCCGATATCCGTATGCAGCAAATGGAAATTGCCGGACAGGAGCTTTTAACAAAAGATAAAGCTATGCTCCGTATCAACTTCTATGTAAGCTTTCAGATCATCGATATTGAAAAATCCCTGATGCATAATAAGGAATATGATAAGCAATTGTATGTTCTGATGCAGCTGGCTCTGCGTGAATTCGTAGGAGCACTTACCCTGGATGAACTATTGTTGAAAAAAGATGCTGTAGGAAAAGAAATCCTGGAAAACTTCGGAAATAAAGGAAATGATCTTGGATTGAAAGTTTCAGACGCGGGAATCAGAGATGTGATCCTGACCGGGGAAATGAAAGAAATCATCAACCAGGTATTGATTGCAGAGAAAAAAGCCCAGGCCAACAGCATCATGAGACGTGAAGAAACAGCTTCTACCAGAAGCCTTCTGAACACTGCAAAGCTGATGGAGGAAAATGAAGTCCTGTGGAAACTGAAAGAAATGGAATATATGGAGAAGATCGCAGAAAAGATCGGAGATATCACCGTTTCCGGAAACAGCAATATCGTTTCCCAGCTGAAAGAAATTTTTGCTAAATAGAAACTAATAACTATCACCATAGGGGCAGACTTGTGAATAAGCAGGTTTGCCCCGTTTTTATTTACTTACAATGCCAAATAATTATAATACCATCCGGAATAAACTTTTAGAAGCTTTCCCTCAATCGGATATATCATTTTTGAAGGTTTGAAACAGGAATTGAAGCTAATAGGTAAGAATATTTCATTCCAGAGGAAAAGAAATGGAGAGTCTCAGTTATAATCAAATAGCTGGGATTTATTTTTATTTATAAAAATTTGTAAAACAATTACTTATGTCGTGTTTCTGGTTTAAGGTTCCTGTCAAAACTTAAAATATTTACCCATAATACGGAAACCCGTAAGGTCATCAAGCCGGAAGCCTCTACTTTTACTTCCAAGAAATTAATACGATGACTACCCAAACCGAACAGGCACTGGAAAACGGACTGATAAAAACTCTTATAGACAACAGCTACGAATATGTACAGCTGAGAGAGGAAAATCTGTACGCCAATTTTAAAAGCCAGCTCGAGAAACATAATAAAAAGAGATTGGCTGAAGCCGGAAGAACAGCTTTTACGGATAAAGAGTTTGAAAAGATCCGTATTCACCTGGAAGGAGGTACCCGTTTTGAGAAAGCAAAAAAGCTGAGAGATCTTTACCCTCTTGATACGGAAGACGGTCAGCGCATCTGGGTTGAATTTCTGGACCGGCAGAAATGGTGTAAAAATGAATTTCAGGTTTCCAACCAGATCACTACTGAAGGAAGAAAAAAATGCAGATATGATGTCACCATCCTCATCAATGGGCTTCCTTTGGTTCAGATAGAGCTCAAAAGAAAAGGAACAGAGCTCAAGGAAGCATATAACCAGATTCAGCAATATTATAAAACATCTTATACAGGCCTGTTTGATTATGTTCAACTTTTTATCATTTCGAATGGCGTGAATACCCGGTATTTTGCCAACAATCCCAATGGTGGTTACAATTTCACATTCAACTGGACGGATACGGAAAATGTTCCCTATAATGATCTGAGCCAGTTTGCTAACTCTTTTCTGGAAAGATGCAGCTTAGGGAAAATGATCAGTAAATATATTGTTTTACATGAAGGGGATCGTGCTTTAATGGTCCTTCGTCCCTATCAGTATTATGCGGTTGAAAAAATCCTGACCAGAATAGAAAATACCGCCAAAAATGGCTACATATGGCATACAACAGGGGCCGGAAAAACATTAACCTCTTTTAAAACAGCTCAGCTGGCGTCTGAAATAGATGGGGTAGATAAGGTCATTTTCGTTGTAGACCGGAGGGATCTGGATACCCAGACCCAAAGTGAATATGATGCCTTTGAAAAGGGAGCCGTAGATGGCACCGATAACACATATGAACTGATAAAAAGGCTGGGAGGGAATTCCAAAATTATTATTACAACGATCCAGAAGCTGAACAATGCCGTTACGAGGGACCGTTACAATAAACATCTTCAGGAGGTACGCGAACAGAAAGTCGTGATGATCTTTGATGAGTGCCACAGAAGCCAGTTTGGGGATTCGCACCGTAATATCAGGCAGTTTTTCAGCAACCTTCAGATTTTTGGATTTACCGGAACGCCCATTTTTGCAAAAAATGCAAATGAGCATACAACGGCTGAAATATTTGATGACTGCCTGCATAAATACCTTATTAAAGACGCGATTGCAGACGATAACGTATTGGGATTTCTCGTGGAATATTACAAAGGAAATACTGAATTAGGCGGAGATTATATGAATGAAACCAGAATGACTGAAATTGCAAAATTCATTTTGGGGAATTTCCATAAATCAACTGCAGACGGAGAATTCAACGCCCTTTTTGCCACTCAATCTATAACGGCATTAGTGAAATATTATAAGCTTTTTAAGCAGCTTAATCCTGAAATAAAAATCGGTGCCGTATTTACTTTTCCCTCAATCAGTAATCAGGATGATGAAAATACAGGAATGGGGCAGGGGTTTGCCAATGAAAAGGTAACTTCGGATGAACTGGCAGACATTATGAGCGACTATAATCAAATGTTTGACACTTCATTCTCTACTGAAAATTTCGGAGCCTATTATGATGATATCAATTTGAGAATGAAGAAGAAAAAGCCGGATATGGAACCTCTGGATCTGCTTCTTGTGGTGAATATGTTCCTCACGGGTTTTGATGCTAAAAAACTCAACACTTTATATGTGGATAAAAACCTGGAATATCATGGATTATTACAGGCTTTCAGCAGAACAAACCGTATTCTGAACGATAAAAAGCAGTTTGGAAAGATCATCTGCTTCCGCAATCTTAAGGCTAATGTAGATGAAGCCATTAAATTATTCAGCAATAACCAACCTGTTGAGCATATCATCCGCGGGTCTTATGATGAAGTCAAAGGACAGCTTTCCGATCTTATGCAGGACTTTAAAGAGAAATATCCTGAAGTTCAGATCGTAGATCTGCTGCAAAGTGAAGACGACAGGCGTGATTTCGTACTGGACTTCCGTGATATTATTAAAAAGCGGGCTGAAATACAGGTGTATGATGATTTTGATTCCGAAGACAGCTCTTTTCCAATGACTAATCAGGAATTTATGGACTTCCGGAGCAAATACCTGGATATTGCAGATCGGGTGCATACTTCATCCACCATTGGAGAAGATCCGCAGGTGTATGGAAACCAACAGACTCTGGAGGATATTGATTTCTGTCTCGAATTACTGCACAGCGACATCATCAACGTAAGCTATATCCTGAAACTGATGGCAGGACTGGATACTAAAAAAGATGATTACGAAAAAGAGCGCCAGCGCATTCTGGATACCATTTCCAATGACTCGCAAACACGTAACAAGACACCACTCTTCCATGAATTTATGCAAGAGAACATTGACAACAATAAAGAAGAATTTGAAAGATCCAAAACCGACGGTACTCTGGATCTGGAAAGCCTTCTTAATGAATTCATAACCCGTAAACGCGATGAAGCCATCCATAAATTAGCTGATGAAGAAGGGATCAACGTTGAGGCACTGGCCGCTTTTATTGCAGAATATGATTATCTCCGGCGGGAAAAACCTGAAATCATTCAGGATGCAGTAAAACAGATCAAAGTCGGACTGAATGAACGTCGTACCATTATTGATCGTGTATCCCAAAAATTAAAAACCATAATCAGTGTCTTCAGCTGGGATTAAAAGCAAGACCAATCTTTATCAACATCCATTTCGGATATAAAAAACAATAATTATGAGCGAAGAATTACAGGAAAAACTGCGCACCCAGTTGTGGATGGTGGCTAATGCTTTGAGAGGAAATATGTCTCCAAGCGATTTTATGTACTTTTCACTGGGCTTTATTTTCTATAAATACTTGTCAGAAAAAATTGAACTTCACGTAAATGAAGAATTGGCCTATGACGGTGTGGATTTTCGACAGGCGTGGGAGGGTAATGATGAAAGCTTAAAAGAGAATATCAAGCAGACCTGTATTGATAATCTGGGGTATTTTATTCAGCCTGAGCATCTGTATTCTCACATCATCAGCCTTATCCAGAAAAAGGAAAATATCCTTCCTGCCCTTGAACGTTCTATGAAACGTATTGAAGACAGTACAATAGGACAGGAGAGTGAAGATGATTTTGGAGGACTGTTTTCCGATATCGATCTGGCATCTCCAAAACTGGGAAGAACACCTGAGGATAAAAACCGCCTGGTAAGTGAAGTTCTGATCGCTTTAAACGGAATAGATTTCGGTTTAAACGAAGCCGGGGATATTGATATTCTGGGTGATGCTTATGAATATATGATCTCCCAGTTCGCAGCCGGAGCGGGAAAAAAAGCAGGGGAATTTTATACCCCTCAGGAAGTCAGCCAGATTCTTGCGGAAATTGTTACTACCGATAAAATAAGGTTGAAAGATGTATTTGATCCCACCTGTGGAAGTGGATCCCTGCTTCTGAGAACCGCAAAAAACTGCCGGGCAGATGTGATTTACGGACAGGAAAAAAATCCGACAACCTTCAACCTGTGCCGTATGAATATGCTGCTTCATGGAGTAAAATATAAAGATTTTGATATCCGCAACGGCGATACTCTGGAGTCTGACCAGTTTGGAGACCAGCAGTTTGATGCGATTGTAGCCAATCCTCCGTTTTCCGCACAGTGGAGTGCTGCTTCAAAGTTTAATACGGATGACCGCTTCAGTCCTGCCGGAGTCCTGGCTCCCAAATCAAAAGCCGATTTTGCTTTTATCCTGCATATGCTCCACCATCTTAACGACCAGGGAACAATGGCTTGTGTAGCTCCACACGGGGTTCTGTTCAGAGGCAGTGCAGAAGGAAAAATCCGCCAGTTCCTGATTGAAAAGAAGAATTATATTGATGCTATTATCGGGCTTCCTGCCAATATTTTCTACGGAACAAGTATTCCCACTTGTATTATCGTAGCCAAGAAATGCCGTAAAGAGGATGAAGATGTTCTATTTATTGATGCCAGCAAAGAATTTGATAAAGTTAAAACCCAAAATAAAATGCGGGTAGAACATATCGAAAAGATTGTCGAAACATACCGCACCCGTGCAGAAATCCCAAAGTACAGCCATAATGCAACTTTACAGGAAATTGCAGATAACGAATATAATCTGAATATCCCGCGATATGTAGATACTTTTGAAGAGGAAGAACAGGTTGATATTCAGGCTGTCATGCATGAAATAAAACAATTGGAAGCTCAGCGCTCTCAACTTGATGAGGAAATCAATTCCTATATGGCTGAGCTAGGCCTTACCTTCGAATCACCTATCCTTAATGCTTTTACTAAATGATAATTCTATGATCGAGATAGCTAATCAAGTTTTTAAAAAGGGCAAAGTTCCTAATTTGAGATTCCCGGGATTTGTGGGGGAGTGGGAGGTGAAGAGGTTGGGGGATTGCTGCTTTTCTCTAGATTATGGAATGAATGCAGCAGCAACAACTTTTGATGGAGAAAATAAATATATTAGAATAACTGATATTGATGATACTTCATTAAAATATAAATCTACAGATCCTGTATCTCCTGCTGGAGATCTAAATGAAAAATATTTAGTCAATAATAACGATATATTATTCGCAAGGACTGGAGCGAGTACTGGAAAATCATATTTATATGACTCTTCTGATGGAAAGTTATATTTTGCAGGATTTTTAATTAGAGCAAGAATTAAAGATAGCCACAATTCTAAATTTATATTCTTTCAAACACAGACACAAGAGTACAACAAATGGATCAAAATAATGTCAATGAGATCAGGGCAACCTGGAATCAACTCACAAGAATATGCTAGCTTCAATTTTTTTATGTCTCCAATAAGGCACGAACAAGATAAAATTGTCAATTTTATAACCAAGCTAGATGAGAAAATTTTATTACAAAGCAAAATAATTAGGGATTTAAAGTTGCTAAAGAATACTCTTATTAAAAAATTATTTTCATACCAATTGAAATTTAAAGATGACAATGGGAATATTTTTTTTGAATGGAGAGATATAATGCTTGGAGACATTGGACAAATAATTACAGGGAAAACGCCATGCACTAAAAGCTTGGATTTGTGGGACGGAGATGTACAATTTATTACACCAACAGATATGGATGAAAGTAAATATCAATACTCTAGTGAACGAACTATTAAAAGAACTGAAAACCTAAAAATACTACCACCGAAGAGTATAATGTTTACTTGTATCGCTTCTATTGGTAAAATGAGTTTATCATTGAAACCTTGTGTAACAAATCAACAAATAAACTCTATTATACCTAATTCGGATTTTAATAATGAATTTGTCTTCTATGCTGTTGCAAATATCTCAGAATTTATAAAGTCTATACAGAGTTCGTCTACAATGCCAATTATTAATAAAACTGAATTTTCAAGATTCAAAATTTCAGTTCCTTCTTTAAAAGAACAAACCAAAATTGCTGATTTTCTTACATCAATTGATAAAAAAATAAATATTGAAAAATCATTGCTACAGCAATATGAGATACAGAAAGTATATATGCTGCAAAACTTATTTATATGAATAAGTTCTGCAATAGATAATTCTTTTGAAATTGATATATCTTTAACAAATTTCTCTCTATTTGTTTCTTAGCATCAATCGAAGATAATAATTGCGCTATAGAATTTTGTTCCAGTGAGTTAGGGAATGCTACTTCAAAATTTTTTATAGTTTCTGCATTTAGATTTCCTTGTGTACCAGTTGTAATATATTTATTGATAAATTTTTGAAAATAAACCAGATAGTAATATAAATATTCTATATTGATATCATTATTTGGAATTAGATTGAGTACAGCTTGGGAAGTTGCCAATTCTATTTTATTTATACTGACAAATCCAACAGATGCATACATTGAGTATATGATAGAATCTATTGGAACTATCCAACTTGCTGAATTATCTATACCTTTATTAGAAATATATTTTCCAGTTGAATACAAATATTTCCCCTGTTCTGTCATATCACTAATTGCAAGAAAAGGAATATTACCATCATAATACTCTTCTATTGTAGATTTTGGTGTACCTCCACTTTTAGCTTTTTTACATAGCTCTCCTAAACTTTGTGTCTCCCATTTATTCTCAAATTTTTTAAATCTAATTTTCTGAGAAAATAGTTTTTCACTTAGTCCTTTAATTAAAGTTTCCAACTCCTCAATTATTTTGCTTTGTGATAAAATTTTCTCATCAATCAATGAAAGAAAATCAGATATTTTTCTTTGTTCCTCAATTGATGGAAAAGATATCTCAGATTTCATTAATTGGTTCTTAGATAAATTGTATCTCGTGCTTCCTTGTGCCAATATTTTCACTATACTTCTGAAACCATCACTTCTAAATAAAAATTGACCAAAAGCAGGATTTAACATTTCAATTGAATACAGTCTGTATCCAAAACAAAAACTGTTTAAATATAATTCGTCAATTTCATCAAGTAGTACTGAAGACATACCTATTTCTTCGGGAGTTTCTGAAGATGTTGTAAATAGGATATCACCATATTTTACGTGATTTTGATTTTCGCTTTCATTAATTCGAACATAGTCAAATCTTGAAGTATCAATTTTGGAATGATCAAAAACCTGTTTGTACTGAACGTAAGGTTTCCCAGTTCCAAAATCTTCTTTGGTTTTCCCTGATAATCCACTATAGGTCTCCCCAATTTCCCCTAGTTTCTTTCTCTCCCAATCTTGTGTAAATCCGAAAAATCTCAAATTAGGAACCTTGACTCAAAAAAATCCTGAAGATTATTTATCCTTAATTACTTTCCTTTGGATTTTAAAAACTTAAATCATTATGAAGGAACAGAAACAACTTTCTGAAGTTATTAATCTGTGGAAGGCAGATAAAAAGCAGTATGTGAAAAAATCAAGTTTCTCAGCATACATGCTGTTGATAGAGAATCATTTATTACCTGTTTTTGGAGATAGGGATGGAGTAGAAGAGGCTGATGTACAGGCCTTTGTTTTTCAGAAATTGGAAGCCGGGCTGAGCCAGAAAACAATTAAAGATATTCTGATTGTTTTAAAAATGATCCTCAAATTCGGCGCAAAAAACAAATGGCTGGAGTATATGCCTTTTGATATTCAGTTTCCTACGGAAAGGGAAAAACATAATATTGAAGTACTGAGCCGGGCCGATCAGAAGAAAATTATGAACTACATTCAGGAGCATTTCACGTTCAGAAATTTAGGAGTTTATATCTGTCTGAGTGCCGGAATGAGAATCGGAGAAGTTTGTGCGCTAACCTGGCAGGATATTGATACCGATAATGGTGTGATCAGTGTCAACAGAACCATTCAGCGGATTTACATGATTGAAGACGGAAACAGAAGGACTGAGCTCATTCTTGATACCCCGAAAACCAAAAATTCTATCCGTGAAATACCAATCAGCAAAGACCTTCTGAGAATTTTGAAGCCATTCAAAAAAATTGTTAATCCTTTATTCTTTGTTTTAACGAATGATGCGAAACCCACAGAACCCAGAACCTACCGAAGCTATTACAAAAACCTCATGAAAGAGCTGGGAATGCCGGAGCTTAAATTTCATGGTTTGAGACACAGCTTTGCAACACGATGTATTGAAAGCAATTGTGACTATAAAACGGTTAGTGTTCTCTTAGGGCATTCAAATATCAGCACAACACTTAATTTGTATGTGCATCCTAATATGGAACAGAAAAAGAAAGCCATTGAACAGATGTTTAAAGCTTTAAGATAAAAGTTCACTTTGTATAAAAATTTTCATATAAATCCACATTCTTAATTACTGATGAAATGTGGATTTATTTTAATTGAATAGTAAAAAAAATAGTTTTTCATGCTGAAATTCAGACTAAGTAGCCTCAAAAAATATAAAATTTTGTTAAAAAACTCACTTTAAAGGGATAATTTATTATTCGTCTTCCTATTTTTGTTATTTTAGTCCCCCAAGATTGGAATTATGCTTATTGAAGAAGAATTTAAGAAGATTTATTTGAACTTTAAAATCAAAGAAATCATTCCTTTTCTTACAAAGCTTACCATAAAAGAAAAGAGAGAAATTGCAGCTGTTTTAAAGAAATCTTTAAACAAAAACTGGGGCCATAATCATATTTCTGTGCTCACTGCTTTGGCGTGCAGTAAAACAAAAGAAGAATATGATAAACTTTCTCCGGGATATTATGCCGTTCCGGTCAATCTTGTGGATGAACTTTTCGAATCTTACGTTCCGGACTGGATTGGGGAAAGTTATACTTTTCTAAAAAATATAGGCTACCTTAAAGCAATGGAATGGCAGCAGAAAGGCTATTGCGTTCTGAGTAACGAAATTCTGGCTGAACTGCTTTCAGAATCATTGGTTTCTGATCATACCGAAGGAGAACTCTTTTTAACATATCCGGAAACACTGGAAACGCATTTATGGTTTCTGTTCGAATATAACTCAGATATAACTTACAATTATCATCAAAGGAACTGGAAAGACATACTGAAACAACTTATCCTTGAAAACAAGATCAACCGTTTCAGAGTATTGAAATCCAGCCTTTATGCGGTAAACCAAAACTTTTCCAAAGAACATAATACCTGGTTCATAGAGCTGTTTTCCTATCTTAAACCTTCCACAGGTGAAATTCTGGATCTTCAGGATGAGCTGTTTCTTATTTTACAGTCATCCCAGCAGTCACTTTTTGTCCCTGTATTAAAAATGATAAGCCAGGCATGTACAGAACAAGGTTTTAAAACGTGGGATTTCCTGAAGTCAGCAGAAGTATTGGCTGGTCTTCCGGGGAAAAATATTTTAAATACACTGCTTCAGATAGCAGAAAAAATAGCTAAGAATAATGCAGAATTCCGTGAGGAGATCTGTCTGTTAGTAATGCCTGTATTTCTGAATAAAGATGCTGCCATACAAACTAAAACAGCTAAAATAATTACAAAGTGTGGAGATTCCTCATCCGATAAAATTCGGGAAGCAGTGAATTCTTATTCCGAATCATTTCTTACAGATACCCTTATTTTATTGGAACAATTTCTGTCTGAAAAGAAAAATATTGATACAGGCGGTAATGACAACCATGAAATAAGAGTATGGCATGTGTCAGAACCTATTGCACCTATTAAAACGATAAATGACTTTATCTTTTTTGCTCCACAGGCTTTTATCAAGAATGAACCCTGGTACTTTGATCTGTTTCTGGACGCATTGATGAGATTCGATGCAGAAATTAATGAAGAACATTGGTCTCAGCTGGAGCCTGCTTTCAAAGCTGCTTTGAAAAGGAAAAACGGAGAAGGCATGCATCATTTGCTGGCTGCATTTTTTATCAGTTATGCCCTGATGAAACAGGAAAAAGCATCTCCGGTATTGTATGAAGTAAAGAAAGAATTCCCTGCTTTAGAAAATTGGGCAGGAAAACGAACACCATTGATTTTTAAAGCGTACCATCGTTTTCTTCTGGATATTTTTGAATTATTAAAACAAGGAAAGAAACTTCCTCTGCTTTCCGTGCCTGATCAAACACCATGCTGGATTAATATCCGGGTGCTGACTGATAAACTGAAAATCTACCAGGAACAGAAAGAAAAGCCAATGCCTTTTGACCTGCAGAAAGCAGTACTTAAAACCAAAAAAGAAAACCTTGATGAGGCTCTGCGCTATGCACAAAAACATCTGGATAAAAACTATCTTCAACTCCTGAATCCGGTTTTTAACCCTGATTATTATAAAAGTACATACGAAAATACCTATCTGGAGGGCCGTTTTACCTGGAAAACCGGAACCAGAAAACTTTATCAATGGAACCAGACAGAAGAAGTTCCGGAGCTGATCTTCAATATTGAAAATCAGAAAGAGATTCCGGAAAATGCTCCATTACTGGACTATCTGTTCAATTCCTATCATGGAATATATTATGATGATCTTATTCCTGTTTTGTATACGGCTCCATACTTTTCGGGATCTGTTTTTGCAAAAAAATATAACGAAACACTTTCCAATGCAGTATATCATTATGACCTCAGAGGAAATACCGAATTACTGGACGCCTGGATGAAGCTGGAACTGCCTTTTCAGCCGGTTCATTATTTATTCCTTTCAGCAGCACTTCTTAATAAAGATAAAACCCTTTGTGGTACGGCTTTTGAAGCACTTATTTACAAGATAGTTTCTGATGATTTTGATGCATCTGCTACGGGAATGCTGATTGGGGAAATGATCAGATCCGGACTGGCTCCCGTAAAAAGACTGACTGATGGACTTAATGGCTTTATCAATCTGAGTACCAGTCATAATCATGCTTTTGAAAAACTATTGACAGCCATTCTTAGAGAAATAAATCACCCGGTTTTTAATCTTAAAAAGCTGCTTGAATTCTACTATGAACTCCTGCAGCTCAACCAGTCAGAAACTGAGACAGCTGTGAATAAAAGACTTGAAGAGTGGAAAAACGAAAATAACCTGAAAAAAATTATTATCAAATTAAAAACAAATGAAAGAAAGACTTTATGAGATTCTTAACGAGGAAAAAAAACATGAGATTATTCCTTTTTTGAAACAGCTTACCGCTGAAGAAAGAAAAACACTGGTTCCTACCATAAAAAAACTGGACCGTGAGATCAACAAGATCGTAATGACGAAAAACTCCTATCACACCTCCGGTTCTGTAGATCAGCATTCCATTATAGATATAGCATCATTTGTCTGTATGGATCAGAAGCATTACGGTAAAAATTACTGGAGTTTTTTTAGTGATAAAGAACAGACGGATAAAATATTAGAATGGGGCTGCCCAAGTTGGTTCTCCGATTTTATCAACGATTCTGTAGAAGCTGAATTTACGGCATTTAACTATCAGGATATTTTAGGTTGGGCAGAAAAAGGCTATGTAAAGCCCAGCCCTGAATTGCTGGGATATCATCTGAGCAATCAGCCTTCCGACCTTGAAAAGTATCCGGAAACACTGGAAACCCATTTTTGGTATCTGTGCGAATTCCCTTCCAAATCACTTCCTTTTTATAAAGAATGGCTTCCTTTAGTACAAAAACTGGTCGCCAAAAATAAAATTGACAGAAAAAGATTTCTAAAAGAATGCCTTCTGGCAGCCAACAGAAATTTCAATAAAAATGTCACAGGCTGGTTCATAGAGGCATTCAATACCCTGAAACCTACCTATGAAGAACTGCTTATGCTTCAGGATGAACTGCTGGCGGGCTTGGCTTCCCTGCAGTCAAAAGCAGTCAATACTATCCTTGTTCACCTGAAAAAAATAGTGACTGATCCGGAATTTAAAACCACCGAATTTTCACATTTTCTTCCGAATTTGCTAAGTTCGGAAATCAAAACCGTGGTTACTTCCAGTCTTTCCGTAACAGAAAAGATTCTTCAGAAGAAAAAATCTGATACAGAAGATCTTGGAATGGCACTAAGTGCGGCATTTGTGAGCAAAGATGAAAGCATACAATCCAAAGCAGCTAAAATTATCCATAAATATATTCCTGTTTCTGAAGGAATAAAAGAAGCTTTATCCCATTATTCAGACAATATTCTGGCGAATGTTAAACCTATATTGGCAGAATTTATAGAAGATAAATATCAGGAATTGGATGAGGTAACAGTTGAAACTTTAGAGCTAATTAGTGAAGACGTAAAACTTCAGGCGCCCGGAAGCTTTGAGGATCTCATGTTTTTCCTTCCGCAGGCTATTGAAAATCCCGGAACGTATTACTATGATCTGGCTATAGCAGCAATGGTCCGCTTTGCAGGAGAAGCAGATACAGAATCGGTAAAGCTGTTTGAACCTGTTTTTCAAAAAGCCTGTAAAACGATTGCAAAATGGGAAGTTCCTTATTTCAATGTGATATTATGTAACCTGATCATTAATTATGGTCTTA
The DNA here is from genome assembly GCF_009602705.1 of Chryseobacterium vaccae. Taxonomy (NCBI): domain Bacteria; kingdom Pseudomonadati; phylum Bacteroidota; class Flavobacteriia; order Flavobacteriales; family Weeksellaceae; genus Chryseobacterium; species Chryseobacterium vaccae. Next base: position 4,252,490 of record NZ_VSWH01000001.1, read on the forward strand.
CCTTATTGGAAAAATACCCTGTACAGCTTAAAAATCTGGAAAAAATATATACCAGAACACGTGAAGATGAAGCAACAAGAGAAGCCTATTCAAGTTATCAGAAAAAGCTAGTACCTCTTGAAGATCTTTTTGTAGGAGGACTGGCCATGAAACCGTTCAGAGAGATTGCTGTTCACGCTTTCCGTAAGATCCAATCGGGAGATCAGACCCCATTGCTTTCTACCACAACTCATGCTCCATGTTGGATATCTCCTGTGACACTGGTTGAGAGGTTTGAAATATATCAGAAAAAAGGGATAAATCCTGATTCTATGGATGTGCAGCTGGCATTACAGCGTTGCTCACTGGAAAGAACCACTGAAGCATTACAGCTGGCAGGCAGACTACAAGGTGAGTATAAAGATTTGCTGCTTTTCTTTTTAAATAAAAATAATGCAGCCCCTCAGGGAACATTTGAACATCCTTCATGGTGGATGACAGCAGGAATTACGCGTTCTCCACAAACTGTTTTTAAAGAATTTAAAGACTTTGGATATGATAGCATTCCTAAGGAACTTCTTTCCGGTAGATATAGCTGGAAGACTGTTGACAGTGGAAAAAACTCATATTATCCGGTAGAACTCGATATAAAAATTCCGAAATATCATTTTGAAAAAAGAGAACATCAGCTGTTTCTGGAGTATTTTATAGCAGAACAGACATCATTTTCTGAAGTTCCGGTCTTTATGTGGAGTTTTCCTAATACTCCTGGAAATGTACTGGCAAAAATAATTAAAACCTGCCTGTATTATTCAGGGGTAGCAGAAGTGTATGAAAGAGGGTTGGTTCTGAACACTACACAGGCGCTTCATGAACTGAAAAAACCTTTGGATGAAATGAGCATGCTGTTTCTGGGAACGATCTTTCTTAACGGAGACAAAGTAATCCGTGGTACTGCTGCGGAAATCTGGCTGGAACATGTCTCTTATAAAGTAATGAATAATAAACGTCTTGGAGAAGTAATCGGTCTCCATGAAAAATTAGAATGGGCTCCTGTAAAAAGATTTACAGATCTGGTACAGCATCAGATGCTGAACGTCAGCAGAGATCATAATCTGGCTCTTGAAGAACTCATGGTTCATATCCTGCTGCAGATGGATACTCCGGTTACCAATCTTAAAAGGATATTAGATGTATATTACGAAGTTCTGTCTTTAAACCAGTCAGAAGTCAATGAAAACTTAAAAAACAAACTTGATAGCTGGAAAGAAAACTCCAGTCTGAAAAAAATCTGCAATCTTCTTCTAAAAAAATAAACTATGGAAGATATGCTTATTTACAACTACCGGAGACCTTCGTCACTGGTAAAAAAAGATATTTCTGAAGAACTCTTTCTGGCAAGATACAGTGAGATTCAGAAAAAAACAGATGCGCCCTGCTTTTTCTGGGGAAATGTCAGTCAGCCGTTTATTCTGGCAAGATGTCTGATTGCGCTTTCCAATATTGTGAAATCCAGTTTTAATCTGTCACCGTTTCAGATGGCAATGCTTAAAGATCCTATCGTTACTGCCGGGAATGGACGTCTTCGCTTCGAAGGATTTTCCCATTGCGCAGGAGTCTATGCAAGAGTTGATGTACTGCCGGACGGTCTGGATGGAGAATTTCTGGAAAATGGAACCACCAATGTAGATTTTAATCAGCCAATGATTACTGCTTTAGGCAGCATCCGTCCCAATGAAAAAATTATGCTTTCTGTTGGGGAAAAAGAAATGGGGCTTTACAGAGAAGAGGAGAAGGTAGTGGAGAGAAAAGTACCGCTGCCTGTAAAATGGATTAAAGGTTTAAGTACCGTTCAGATCTACCTTTCAGAGTCAGAAAAGGTGTATACATTTAACAAGATCCAGACCCAGCAATTGTTCAGAGGAATACCTAAAGGAACTGTAAAAGCGGATTATTATCTGATCGTCAGAGGAAATAAACCCATGTTTTCCCCGGTAAGATCTATAGATGCAGTGTGTATTGGCGGACTTCACAGGCTTCGTCTGCTGGAACCTCTTTTGCCTTATATCGATCAGATGCAGGTTTTTCCGCATGCTGAGATGCATTCTACAACATGGCAGCTGTATATTGGGAATATCCGGTTCAGTTTTTCATTGTCAAGAGAATGCTGGAGGGGATTTTCAGGAGAAGGAGCTGTATTGGACAGCCTGATCAATGAAGTATCTGATGAGTGGATTGATGCTTTGGATAAATATGCCTATGCCAATCAATCCTTCAACCCTTCAGTGTTTGCTTTAAGTGAAAATATCAGCCCTGAAAAAACAGAAAATCTTACAGGAAGATTAGCAGCAATGGGACTGTTGGGGTATGATCTTGATGATAACGGATTCTTCTACCGCAGGCTGCCTTTCAAACTCAGCCGTATCATGAGTTTGAATCCCAGAATGAAAAATGCTCAGAAACTCATTGACGAAGGTAAAGTGGAAATTCTGAATACTAATGCAGGAAGAACCGAAGCCCGTGTACAGGGGA